>JACQYL010000006.1 GCA_016208165.1 Deltaproteobacteria bacterium | reverse complement strand
GCGGGGCCTTTCTGGCCTTGCTCGACGCGAAACGTAACGCGATCGCCCTCTTTCAGGGTTTTAAAACCAGTCATATTGATTCCGGAATGATGCACGAAAACATCCGCGCCGTCTTCCTGCTCAATAAAACCGTAGCCTTTTTGATCGCTAAACCACTTTACAGTTCCATTAGCCATAGTGACGTCCTCCTTTCAAGTATTTCTCTAGGTCCCTACTTTCAGGTCGCCACTTTTGACCATGGATCTACCTGCGTAGTGAAACCGGCCCGAACTTCGATACAAGCCTTTACAGATTAGGATCATAATAAAGGTTTGCTTTTCCAAAGTCAAGTTATTCGTGTGCTCTCCAATGTTTTTTTCAACTATTTTCGGTCGATAGGAATACCGCTCTTTTTGCCGGGTCTCATCCATCCAGTCCATCCACTTCTATGCAAAGGCTCTCCAACTGGATCTCCACCAGGAAATCGCCGACGTTCCGGGTGTGAACAAAGGCGCCGTCAAGGTGAGGCTTCACCGGGCGCGAAAAGCCTTCAGAGAAATCCTCGAGCGGGAATGCACTTTCGAGCAGGACGAAAGAAACGTTTTGGTCAGCAATCCCAGGGAGAACGGGCAATGAACAAACGTGCTCGTGGCTGCGTCCCCGGCCGACCCGACAGCCGCACGTCCTAGGCGCCACAAGACAAGCCCGGATTAATGAAGAGGAATTCGGCGCATGCAAGGATCCCCCGAATCAACGCAAGAAACTCCACATCGCCCGGACGGGCGATGCTTTCCCCTGAGCTGCTCTCGCTAATCCAACCTGCGCCACAGCCATTGTCCTGTCTGCGCCCGCATGCGGAGGCTATTCCCGCGTAAGTGATTACGCCTGATCAGCTCGCCCCTCCACCGAAGCATCCGACGCGCTCGAATCGGGATCTTCCCTGTAAGCCTCTTTCTTCCTGCCGAACAGCCGAATGACCATTACGAAGAAGAGGGGAATGAAAAAGATCGCGAGGAAGGTGGCGGTCACCATCCCGCCCAGAACCCCGGTGCCGATGGCTATCTGCGCTCCCGCCCCGGCCCCCGAGGCCATCGCCAGGGGAAGAACCCCGAAACCGAAGGCCAGCGAGGTCATGACGATGGGGCGAAACCGTAATTTCGCACCTTCCAGAGTGGCCTCGATCAGTCCCATTCCGTCTTCCATCTTGGTCTTGGCGAACTGAACGATCAAGATGGCGTTTTTGGTCGTGAGCCCCAGCACGGTGAGCAGTCCGATCTGGAAATAGACGTCGTTGGGCAAGTCCCGAAACGAGGTGGCCATAACCCCGCCGATGACCCCCAGCGGCACGGCCAGCAGGATCGTTACGGGAATGGTCCAGCTTTCATAGAGGGCCGCCAGGCAGAGGAAAATCGCGATTACTGAAAAAGTATACAACACCGGGGCCTGGGATGTCGCCATCCGCTCCTGGTAGGAAATCCCGGTCCAGTCAAAGCCGATGCCCCGGGGCAGTTTGGCGACTGCCTCCTCCATGGCCTGCATAGCCTCACCGGAACTCGTTCTCGGCGCCGCTTCGCCCCAGATATTCACCGACGGGAAGGCGTTGTAACGCTCCAGACGCGGAGACCCGTAGGTCCACCGCCCCGAGGCGAGGGAAGAAAACGGTGACATCTTCCCCTCGGTGTTCCGGACATACAGCCGCTTCAGATCGCTGGGCAGCATCCGGTATGGAGCGTCGGCCTGGACATACACCCGCTTGACCCGTCCGGCCTGGATAAAGTCGTTGACATAGGCGCTGCCGAAGGCCGCCGAAACGGTGTCATGAATCGCACTGATGGGAACCCCCAATGCGCCCGCTTTTTCCCAATCCACGTCGATCTTGTACTCGGACACATCATCCAGTCCGTTAGGGCGGACGCGGATCAGCCGAGCATCCTGGGCGGCCATGCTGAGCAGTTGGTCGCGGGCATCCATCAACGCTTCGTGACCCAGTCCTCCCCGGTCCTGCAGTTGAAAATCGAAGCCGCCGGCTTGCCCCAGCTCGAAGACGGCGGGCGGCGGAAATGCGAACACCCGAGCGTTTCGGATCTGCGAAAGAGCTCCCATGGCGCGTCCCACCAACGCTTCGATTTTCAGCTCGGGGCGATCCCTCAATCCCCATTCCTTGAGCTTGACAAACGCCATGCCGACGTTCTGCCCGACTCCGGAAAAACTGCGGCCGGCCAGCGTAAAACAGGACGCCACAGCTTCCTTTTCGTCCTCCAGGAAGTGGTTTCGAACCTGATCCATTACCTGCTCGGTTTGTTCCAGGGTGCAACCGGCCGGCAGCATCGCCTGGACAAACATGATGCCCTGATCCTCATTGGGAAGATAAGCGGTGGGCATCCGCTGGAACAGATATCCCAATGCCGCCACGATCAAAAGATAAACGATCAGATAACGTAATTTCCTGTTCAGAATCCGGCGTACAAAGGACTGATATCCGTCCCTGGTCCAAAAAAACACACGGTCGAACCACCGGAAAAACGGCCTGAAGAGAGAGAAACCGGTCTTTGCGGCTCCATGCCCCTCCGTCGCCGGCTTGAGAAGGGACGCGCACAAAACGGGGGTCAGGATCAGGGCCACCACCACGGAAAGCAGCATGGCGGCAATGACGGTCACCGAGAACTGGCGGTAGATGACCCCGGTGGAGCCCCCCAAGAACGCCATAGGGCCGAATACGGCCGAGAGCACCAGTCCGATGCCGATCAGCGCGCTGGTAATTTCCCCCATGGACTTACGGGTCGCCTCCTTGGGCGACAGCCGTTCCTCGCTCATGACGCGCTCGACGTTTTCAACCACCACAATGGCGTCGTCCACCAGAAGACCGATGGCCAGCACCATAGCGAACATGGTCAGCATGTTGATCGTGAACCCGAACAGCCCCAGCACGGCGAACGTTCCCAGGATTACGACCGGCACCGCGATGGTCGGAATCAGCGTGGCCCGCATATTCCCGAGGAAAAGGTACATCACCAGAAAAACCAGCACGATCGCCTCGAACAGGGTCTTGACCACCTCCTCGATGGCGACCTCTACAAAGGGCGTGGTGTCGTAGGGATAGATGACCTTCATGCCCGGTGGAAAGTACCTGGACAACTCCTTCATCTTCGCTTTGATCGAGTCCGCGGTCTCCAGGGCATTGGCGCCGGGGGCCATCCGAACCGCCAGGCCGGAGGCGGGCTTGCCGTTGTAAAGTACCTGGGTTCCGTAGCGTTCGGTGCCCAGGTCCGTCCGCGCAACGTCCCCGAGGCGCACGATCGAGCCGTCCGGATTGATGCGCAGCGGAACTCGGGCGAATTCCTCCGGCGTACGAAGCAGGTTCTGGATGATGATAGAGGCGTTCAACCGCTGTCCTTCCACGGCCGGCGCCCCGCCGAACTGCCCGGCGGAGATCTCCACATTGTACACGCGAAGGGCCCTGATGACATCCTCGACCGTCAGGCGATAATCCGTGAGTTTATCCGGATTCAGCCAGATCCGCATGGCGTACTGGGTGCCAAAGACCTGCACTTCACCGGCGCCCGGCACCCGCGCCAGCACTTGCTCGACATTGGACTGAGCATAGTCCGTCAGATCGTTCTCATCCATACTCCCGTCTTCGGAAACCAGCCCCACAACGAGCAGCCAGTTTCGTGTGGACTTGCTCACCGTGACGCCTTGGCGCTGCACCACATCGGGCAGACTCGCCGTGGCAAGCTGAAGCTTGTTCTGCACCTTGGCCCAGGCCAGGTCCGCATCGGTTCCCGGCGCGAAGGTCAACTCGACCCGTCCGGCCCCGGAAGCGTCGCTGGTGGCGGACATGTACAACAGCTTGTCCAATCCGGTCATCTTCTGTTCGATGATCTGGACGACGCTGTTTTCAACGGTTTCGGCGGATGCCCCCGGATAAAACGCGTCGATGGCGATGGACGGCGGTGCGATGGGAGGGTACTGCGATATGGGCAGCTTATAGATCGCCAGACCACCCGCCAGCATCATGATGATCGCGATAACCCAGGCGAAAACCGGGCGGTCCAGAAAGAAGTTCGATAGCATTACGGTCCCCCAGCCTGATCGTTTAGGGAGGAAAACGTTCGAATCCACCTTCGGCGGATCCCACGCCTCCCCTTTCAAAGCGTTTGAGGCGCCAAAAGGCGCGGCGGACGGTGTTCCGGCGGCCTGTGAGCGTTCAGACCATCCGTTCGTTCACGATTCCTCGGTCGGTCTGGTCTTGTCCTGCCCTTCCCCGCTGCTGTTTTCCCCTGTCCAGGGAACGGCCGTCACCGAAGCGCCCGGCCGCACCTTCTGTGCGCCCTCGACAATGACCCGGTCTCCGGCGGCCAGGCCTGACGTGACAAGCCATTCGTTGCCTACGGCGCGGCCGAGAGTGAGGCTGCGCTGTTGGACCGCGCCGGCCTCGTCCACGACCAGGGCCAGGGGCTCCCCCTTGGGATTGCGACTCACCCCCTGTTGAGGAACCAGGGTAGCCTGTTCGGCGATCCCTTCCCGGACCACGGCCCGCACGAACATGCCCGGCAGCAGGAGATAATCCGGGTTCGGCACGATAATGCGCAGCGTGATGGTCCCCGTGGTCGGGTCCACCGTGACATCGCGAAATTCCAGCGTACCTTCCAGAGGATACGGTGTCCCGTCCTCCATGAGGATTCGGACCGTTTTACCGCCGGTTTCATCGGCGCTGAGCAGGCCCGTTTCCAAACCCCGTTTCAGACGAAGCGCTTCGGCGGCGGATTGAGCCACGTCCACGTAAATGGGATCCAACTGTTGAATGGTCGCCAGGGGCGTGGGTTGATACGCCGTCACCAGGGCGCCCACGGTCACATTCGACTTTCCGATACGTCCGGAAATGGGTGATTCGACGCGGGTGTAATTTAGATTGATACGGGCTCGTTGAACTTCCGCCTTCCAGTATTCGATTTCGGCTCTAGCTCCCTCCAGGGCGGCTGCCGCGTCATCGTAATCCTGTTGACTCACCGAATGCGCGGCGAGCAATCCCCGGTATCGTTCGGCCCGCGCCCCAATCGAAGGTAGATTGGTTTCCGCCTTGTGCAGGGATGCATTCGCCGAGTCGAGCGCGGCCTGAAAAGGGGCGGGATCGATCTGGTACAGCAGTTGTCCGGCTTCGATGCCGGAGCCCTCGTTGAACAGGCGTTTCTCTATAATGCCGTTGACCTGGGGCCGGATTTCCGCCACCAAATAGGCCGATGTCCGGCCCGACAATTCCGTGGTCAGCTCGAGCTGCTGCGTCTCGATCGTCACAACGGCCACTTGCGGGGCGGAAGGCTGCGGACTTTGCTGACTGTTCCCGCTTTCGCAGCCGTTCATCAAGAAAACGCTCGTCAGGACGATCCATACGGCGGTCCACCTAACGGATTCGAGAGTTCGTTTCCAATGTTGCATCTGATGCCTCCAAGATGTCGGGCATGATCCCATTTCGTACTCATTCACGGGGGGAAAACTTTTAAAAAAGTTTTCCCCCCGAATCCCTCTTTCAAAATCCTTCAGGCGTCCGCCACCCTGCGGCAGGCGCCCATGGCTCAATGGCCGTATGAGGGGGGTTGCTGAGCCACCCTCTAAACGCATACCCGATCGTTATAAGTCTTTGTCGCGGAATCACTCGGCGCTCAATCCCTTGAGGAAAATATTCAAAATAGCGTCCGGATCTTCCGGATAAGGATGCTCCTCGGGCGCATCGATCCAGAGCAGAAGAAACGCGTTCACCGTACTGTCGAGAGCCACGGCCAGGGAGTAGGGTTGCGCGATGTTCCTGAATCGCTTCTTCTGAATGCCGTTGTCGATGATCGAGGCGAGCCTTTCCAAAAAGGCGTCATATCGCTTTCGTATTTCATCGTCCAAGCCGGCCTTGATGTTGTAGCTCGCCCCCCGGTTCTCGGCGAGATATATCCGAATGAAAGCGAGGTGTTCGCGAAACAGTTCGCCTTTGGTCACAATATATTTTCGCAGTCGCTCGATCTCATCACCCGGCTCGTCGATGGCCCTGACGAGCGCCACATGGAACTTGTCGGATTGCTCTAGAACAAGGGCCTTGTAAAGGTCCTCCTTGTTCTGAAAAAACTTGTACAGCGTGCCGATGGCAAACTCGGCCCGTTTCGCAATCTCGTGCATGGACACGTTGTGAAAACCCTTCTCCGAAAAAAGCTCGAGGGCCGCGGCAAGCATATGACTGCGCTGCGTGAGTTTTTCCCGCTCCCGGCGCGGGATCTTCTCGTCCTGCATGACCCTGCCTCCCTAGGCCTGGACGGCTTACCCATCGTGAATGTGACGTCACATTCTATTTTGTGAACCCACATTCACGAAATAAGGAAGGATTGTCAAGGAAAAATACGGGGGCCGTCGGGCGGAACGAATCGTGACCGGCCAAAGAGGGGTGCGTCCAATCAAGAGCGACCCCGTATATTGAGTTCAAGCCCGTTTCTGATATACTTACCTGTACACCTATCGGGTCTCAGTTCGGCTGCAACCGATGCGACATGGGTCATCAATTACCCCGGAACACAGGTACAAAGACACGGGAATACCGAATCATGCCCTATCACGACGTACATATACACTTTTTCCATGAGGGTCCCATCGATTCATTTCTGCTGGACTTCCGTCGCATGCAGGGCTTCGGCGGCTCACGAAAGAAAATGGCCCATTTCTTGAGTAAGTATGAACACTGCTATACGGATTTTTCGTCCCTGCTGCCTTACATGAAGAAGGACCCGGCAGCATACCGGGATTTCATCTCGTCGTTTCCGGACCGGATCCTCTTCGGGAGTGACGCCCTGTTCGGTGTTCCGTCCATGGTCAAGGAATATATCGAGTTCGCGGACGGTTTCCTGGATGAAACGTTGCGGGACAAAGTAGGGCGCGAGAACTACCTTCGTTTCCACAGACCGGGCTGAATTGCTCGATGCCTTGCGGCATTCACCCCCGGCCCATCGTATGTGCACCCCGGAGGCCGCGGGGGCCGGCTGTCGCTTTATAGACACAATCGCCAAATTGCCGGCCATTAAAGACGGCGCCGTGACATGCCGACGATCGGAACCGTCAGAAAGGCTGAGCAAAAGCCAAGGGCGGACGGGAGCGCTTTCGTCTGGTGGGAGCAATGACCGGAATTCGGGCAACAGTGCTATGAAACCCGCAATCTCAACGGCTGAAATTGGTGACCATTATGTCAAGAAAACCAACGTATGAAGAGCTGGAAGAAAAGATCAGAAATCTCGAAACGACCATTCAGTCCTATGAAAGTGAAGGCCCTGTAACTCGAAATTCGCCCGCCTACGATCATATCCACGATGTTCTGACAGCCCTGTTAAACCATACGGACGATTGGAAAATGGGGGACGGTGTTGAATTTGCGCGTTTCTTTGTTTCATTATGCATGACAGGTAGACCTCATGCCACGAAAAGCACGCATTGATGCGCCGGACTGCGTTGCATCACTTCGGCTGCCAAGGGATCGAACGGCGCGCCGTCTTCCGTGACGATAGCGACAAAAACCGGCTTATCGATCGCCTGGCGAAACTGCTTGCGGGCAGTATTGGGGACGTCCATGTTTTCAAACTTTACAGGAATTCATTGCACTTGATTTTAGAGGACCATGCCACGGAAAGCAGGAAATGACGCGCCAGGGCGCTGCATCATGTGATCGTCAGGGGGATCGAAAGACGGAAGATATTCCGGTCCGATGATGACCGGTGGACCGCCACCGGGATTGCCGGGAGGCTCAAGGCCACTCAACCGGGGGCAAGCCGCCTGTCTAAACGGGGTGAACAAATTGAAAAAGAATATCGATTTAGTTGGATTGGAGAATAAAGGTATACAAGCATGGACGTCCTCCTTATTTGCCCTGTTCGGTTTTCTGCTATAGCGGGGACTGCCTTAAACCGCCCGTTTTCTTTGTCCCGAGCCTGTTTCCCGGGTACAGCCCACATGAACAGATGAAATCCTTCCGGAGCCCGGATCCTACTGCGTTGCGGTATGGTCGAAAAACATGGGACAAGCATGCCAAGCCGGTATGGAGATTGCACTGCGAGGGTTTTAAGCGGCTTCATATAGCTTTCGAGCCTCGAGGCCAAACCAAGCAAATCGAAAACGGGCAGCAAGGGCGTGCGAAACCCTTGATCGAAAGAGTCGCCGCGCAATGAGGAGTTTTGTCGACTTGGCGTGCGCCGGGTTTTCTACTCGGGAGCCCTTAGGGCCCGGGCGAATCCCATCATGACGAACTCGAGGGACCGCCCTTTACTCCAATCGCAAGGTACGAAAATGGAAGGCATAACTACCGTTCGGTAGGAAACAACAATGGATAACTTCCTGGATCGGATTCTCGAACGCCGGCTCATCATCACCCACTTCCAACCCATTGTGTCCGTCAAGAAACATACCACCGTCGGATTTGAGGCGCTTTCCCGCGGTGTTCCTCCGGACGGTTCCGACGGGGTGATTTGTCCCCTGGACCTGTTCAATGCGGCGCGCAGAGGGCACAAGACGGTGGCGCTGGATTGCCTCTGCCGCGATAAAGCTCTCGAAGCCTTTCGACCTTACCATGCCCGCAGGAAAGACCTGCTCCTATTCCTGAATCTCGAAGGGAACGCCATGGACCCTGACGACGGACGTGGATCCCTGATCGCCGCCGCCAGGCAAACCGCCATCGAGCCCTACCATATCGTTATTGAAATCGTTGAATCGAAGGTGGAGCGCACGGAGGAACTCCATCGTTTTGTTTCGCTCTATCGGCGGGCGGGTTTTCTCATTGCTCTGGACGATGTGGGGACCGGTCATTCGAATTTTGATCGAATCGCCACATTGAGGCCGGATATCATCAAAGTCGACCGCAGCATCATTTCGGGACTGGACCGCGAGTATTCCAAACAACACGTTCTTCGGGCTTTGACCGGCCTGGCTCATCGCCTCGGGGCCCTGGTGATCGCCGAGGGCATTGAAACCGAAGAAGAGGCCATAGCGGCCGTTGAATGCGAGACCGACCTGCTTCAAGGATATCTTCTGTCGCGGCCCAACGAGGACATCGAAGCCGCCTTGGTTTCGGCGATAGAGCCCATGCGGTCCGTGGGAAGCCGATACAGGGATTTCGTCATGGCAGAAATCAACGCCAGGATGGGAACCCATCGCGTGTACGATCTGGTCATGTCGGAAATGATTGCCGCCCTGTCGGACTGCGACGGTCGCGAGTTCGACCTCAAGCTCGTGGAGTTCATCCAGGACTATCCCGTGCTGGAATGCGTCTACGTGTTGGATATGGACGGCATTCAGGTCAGCGATACGATCTGTAATCCGGATCGGATCGGCGGGAACCGAAGAATCATCTTCCGTCCCGATGAAAGGGGAGCAGATCAGTCGCTGAAAGACTATTTCTATTTCATCAAGGCGGGCAAGACGCAATACACCACGGATCGCTACATTTCCATGGCCTCCGGAAACTGGTGCCGTACGGTTTCTTCCGTTTTTCGGGTGAGAGGCTCTCAGTTCCATATCCTGTGCGCGGACTTCAG
The DNA here is from genome assembly GCA_016208165.1 of Deltaproteobacteria bacterium. Taxonomy (NCBI): domain Bacteria; kingdom Pseudomonadati; phylum Myxococcota; class Myxococcia; species Deltaproteobacteria bacterium. The sequence continues at coordinate 10,990 of JACQYL010000006.1, read as the reverse complement.
TTCAGAGGAGAGCAAGGGGTAATTTCCTCGCAGGGAATAGGTTCAACTCGCCACCGGCTGTCCCTTCGAGAGCTGAGCGCGGGTTCTCTTACGACCTTTCAGATCCGGGGACGCCATACCTATCGAGGCCGGCCGGCATAAAAAAAGGAGCACGATCCTTGCTCCTAAACGATCTGTCTGGCGTCCCCAATCCCGCTGTGCGGGACTTCCCTCGTTTTCCGTGGATGTCGGTGCTCAGGGCGCTATGAATCCCGCCCTGCCGGGATTGCCGGCGTGAAAGGGCAACGCTGAAGACAAAACCCACCTATTTCTAGCCACTTATGCCGATATTTTCCGAGTTTTCGGTGAAATGACCGTTTCCGACAAAGGATAAAGCGAGCGACTCCAATGAAGAAATGCTGATCGGAAGACAGCTATTGGACCGATCAGGACGCGTGCACGTGCAACCTTCGGGGGTCTTGCAGAACCGACCAGTTCCTCTCCAGGTCACTATCATTCCCGAAATTGCTCGTCTTGCGATTCCTCGGATACTGATGTGATGCAGCGCCCCGGGCGCGTCAATGCGTGCCTTTCGTCGCATGAGGTTTCCATGTCATCGATGATGAAACAGAGAAACGCGCAAATTCATCCCCGTCCCTCCTTTCTTACTTCTGAACCGGAGATGCGTCAACGGAATAGATGAAGCTGTTAGTGTCCAGAAAAACCTTATCTTTCATGGAGTTCATCCCTGTTCCAGGTTCTTGCACCCACCTTGGCCCTGCTTTGGCGGAAAAAGGCCTCAAGGCCCTTCGCGGCTGCCTCGCGGCTGAGGTCTCCGGATACGAACTCCTCAAGGCTTTTCCTTACCACCGCATTGATTGACGTCTTTCGCCGAAGGGCCAAGTTACGGGCCCTATCGAGAAGTTGTTCATCGATCTTGAGCGTAATATTGGCCATATCAGATCCTCCCATTACATCGTTTCGGATGAATCTAGCACAGCACCTGTGCTATATTAAAAAAATGGGCGCGATGTCGGAACCCCCGGACCGGGAACGATTTGACCCTTGAAGCCGGGCGGTAGTTGGTCTTCAAGTGCTCGGGGGCTCCGCTCGGCTCGGCCAACCCTTGCGATCAGGATATAAACCAACGCCTCGATGACAAAATAAGCAAAGTGTCCCCGGATAATCAATGGCTCGGCGTTTGGGGTGGGTAGCATGCAAAAGACGGTTTCCGGTCCCTCCGTCATTTCCCTAACAGGGCGCCGAGCAGCGCCGGGAGAAAACCCGGCTTGAATTCCGATGATTCGAACGTGCCCAAGTAAGGCGCCGCGTTGGGAAATACGGCGGTGACGGTATAGTCGCCCGGTTGGCTCGTGACAAGATCGGTAAACACCACATCTCCGTTCAGGTCCGTCCAGCCCACCCGCTGATCCGCAGGAGCGCCGGAGCGGGAAACAGTCACTCTCGCCAGCCATACGGGAAACCCGTTGATCCACTGCACATGAACCTTGAAATCATGGGGCCGATTCCGCCAGGGCCATTTAACGGGATGTTCGGCTTCCAGAAATCCGGGATACGCATTGCGAATCTCCATGGTCGGATCGCCGAGCCAGTGGTACATCTCGAAATGGGCCTTGCGCCAGCCGGCTGCGTCGTCCGCAACCTTCGTCGCCATATAGAGCTTTCCCGCCAGCAGAACGTCGCCCATGCGGAAGATCCACAGCGGCCAGCCTTCCGTCGGGATAAAATTCGGCCATATGCCGTCCGTCCAACCCCACATGAGGCGATCATTGTAGATGGCGTCGGTTACGCGAGTAGCGGCGATAACGCCCACCGGCCCGCCGAGGCTGCAGTAGGAAGAGAGGAATTCGGCAAAGGATTCTTCGTGATAACCGGTCAGGTCCGTGTCGCCTAATGTGGGATAGTCGGTTTCATTGTCGAACCAGCCGGTTTCGCAGTTGACACTCCAAACCACCGGATACTCCCCCCACCGAATCTGCAGAGTGCCTAAGTGCGCCGAATGGAAGTAGGGCTGCGCCCAGTACTGCCTGCTGCCGTGATCGCGGTGGGTAATGAGGAAGGAGCCGCTCTCGAACGCGCCTGTGATCTGCGTCGGCCCCCCATCCCAGGCGAAACCCGGTTTCTTGAGATAGGAGGGAATGGTCTCGCCGGGATTTCCGGCCGGACCGCCCCCGAAATTAGGGAGCGCCAGGTACTGATTGTTGTTCCATTTGTCGGGCGTCACTTCGGGCTTGGCATAGTAGATGCGGGTGACCGTCTTGTTGATTCCATAGGCGGCGTCGGAAAGAAATATCGCCAAGTCCTCGGAGGTCATCGTGTATCGGCTGTCCTCGATGCCGTCGGGATCGAATCCCGGAACGCCTTTGCCGTCCTCGAAATAAGCGCATACGGCCACGTCGTCATAGAAAGTGGTGAGCACGGGCGGATCCTTTTCGTATTCAATGATGCGATCAACAAAATCCATGGCGTCGGCGGCGCTTCCCACGGACAGCCGCCCGATGGCAATGTCCGGGATGTAGTCCGTGCCGTCGATGGCTGCATAGTACAGGTCGGTGCCGATCTTCCCCTGTTTGAGATTGCTCGGCAGCGAAGGAGTGCTGTCCCAGGGATGGGCCGTCCGATAGTCGCAGGGGATGTATTCCGCGTCTCCCAGAAGCAGCACATAGTATGGCTTGATATCGTTGTTCGTGTAGTACCAGGCGATCAGGTTGCGGATGGTCATAACGCTGGGGCTCGCGTAAACCTCCACGCAGGTCCTGAAACCGATCTGTTCCTTCCAGGCGGCCAGCTTGTTGGCGGCGGCTTGGAACAGAGTGTGCGTAATAATTACGAAATCGCACCCGATGAGTTGGTCCCCATCGGCTGCCGCCGGCTCTTTCGGGTACGATTCTCCAACCCGTTTGGCCGGAACGGGGCTGATTCCCAACACAGCGTCCGCATTGGATGCGAATCCCCGCATCAGATTATCGAAGCTCTCGCTTCGAAACTCCTGAGGTATTGGAGACGCCGTCCCTTGAAACCGGACCGCGACCTCGAGATCGGGATAGACACATAGAGAGCGTTGCACCGGGTTGTGCTGATAGGGGTAGATCCAAAGAATGGTGCAGGCCTGGCCGCGCATGATTTTGGTGGGTTCGAGATAGGCGAAGACGGCGGGATAGGCCGCATCGGCGGAATAGATGCTTTCATCTTTGACAAAAGGATTCGGAGGAGCGTTCTCCTTGTCGGCGGACGGCGGCTGAATGGGGGGCAAATCGACGTCTTCGAAATGGACGGCCCTTCCCGGACTGACACTCAGATCGGCGCGTGTGCCGTTGGGAATCAGAATCCATGTTCCGAAAACAGGAACGTCGGGGCCGCCGACCTTGTACCGGCCGGAACCCGGAGCCGTGACCAGGGTGTACCTGTTTCCGTCCTCAAAAGTGGCCCGGCGCACCTCAACCCCCGGCAGCTCTACGTTCAGCCGCAGGAATTCCATCGTTGATTCCGCGGCCGTAATGCGGCATCCGCCATCCGTGGAGCTGGCTGAACCATAGGTCGCACCTCTGAAATTGTTCCACCCTTCATGAAGAACACCGGCTTCGGCTGAACAACGACCCGGCGGCGGAGAGAATCCGTGAATGCCGGCGAATTGAAACAGGGCTATGATCAGCGCCACGGTAGGAAAGGTTCTTCGCACGGCAAAACCTCCTTTGGCTGGACAGTGGCTGCTTAACTGCTCGCTTGAGCCCGCGCATTTCGCTGTGAATCGCAATGCCGACAGCAACCTGCTCTGGAGGCGACCCGGAAGGACGAACACCGGGCGAAAACGTCGTTGGAGCATCACATGCGGGTATACGATAAAGAATGGGGAACCTCGCTCCTTCTTTTAGAGTACACCCCTTCACGTCCGATCGTCAAAGAACTTCTACTGGCTCTCATCCACACGGAAGAATCGCCACAGGATGAACAAGGCACTGTTTCAACCGACGATTTCGAACCTGCAAAATCAAACCACGAGGGAATACCAAAAACGGGAGGATTTTGATCGAGCCTGGCGTGATTGCCGGCGTGAAAGGGTGACGCTGAAGACGAAACCCACCGTTTTATTGCCATTTATTCCGAGTTTTCGGCTGCACGGGCAGTATTGGGGACGTCCACGGCAGTATTGGGGACGACCATGTCTTTAAACTTTACAGGAATTCATTGCACTTGATTATAGAGGACCATGCCACGGAAAGCAGGAATAGACGCGGCAGGGGCGCTGCATCATGTGATCGTCAGGGGGATCGAAAGACGGAAGATATTCCGGTCCGATGATGACCGGTTGAATTTTCCTCGTTCCCGAGTTTCACTTGGGAACGAGAGTGTTACCGAGAGCTTGGCTCTCACAGCGTTTCGTTCCCAAGTGGAACTTGGGAACGAGAGCGAAAACAATGAAACAGCGCGCACCATTCAGCCACATCGGTCGAAACCCCGTATGTTCATCTTTTTTGACAAGACATCCGGTTTTATCCTAAATTCAATTTCGAATGAAAACCGCCTCAAAGCACGGACGGTGTTTCCCAACGCATCTAGGTTGCCGACGGGGCTACGACAAAGCGCTGAAGCCCCAACCAAGTCCGACGGAGGATATTGAGCGACGGAGATGCCTACAATACTCATCATTCTGGGTTGGCGATTGTTTTTCTATTCCAATGAGGGAAATGAGCCCATTCATGTCCATTGCCGAAAGGGAGACATGGAATGCAAGTATTGGCTGGATCGAGACCGCTTCGATCTTGAAGAGGCTTTCGCATATAATCTGTCGCCAAGGGATACCAGGGAAATCAGAAAGATCATTTACGATCACTTTGAGTATATAGAAGAACAATGGGATGAATTCCAAAGCAGGCGGAAAAGATGAAAAAACACCATTCCATCGAAAACATCACGTTTGAAAACGATCGGATGATTCTCACCATAGATGGAACACGGAGAATGTTTCCGTTGAAAGCCATCTCGCCCCTGCTTGAGAAGGCGTCTGAAAAGGAACGAATTACGCTCGAAATCTCTCCTTCAGGCTATGGAATCCATTGGCCCCTGTTGGATGAAGACTTGTCTATAGACGGTCTCCTTGGCATCGCCCATTCGCCTTCGCAACAACGAAAGACCGCATGAAGAGAGGGGCTTTGAACATTATCGCACGAGTGCTCTGGGGCGAAAATTCGGTGACGTATTGTTAAGCCGCCAATTTTTGGCACTCATCAAATTTGGATAGCATTTTCCGCAAGTCCTCTCGCGTGAATTTCCACTCGAAAGGTCTTGCGGCTTCTTCGTATATGGCCTGGAAGGCCAGAATTTTGGTTTCGAGTTCTTCGAGGCTTTCAAAGTAGTTGGGCGTAAGCACCTTGCGCTGGAGCACAGAGAAATAAATTTCAACCTGATTAAGCCAGCTGGCGTGGATCGGGGTGTGGATTTGAATCGCATTCGAATACCAGCTCTCCAGGCGATCAACAGACGCCTGGCCTCTGTGCGAAGAGCCATTGTCCGTCACCCAAAACACCCGGCGCGCGGATCGGTATGGCTCCCGGCGCATGACGAGGTCGACCAGTTCGTGAAAGCTCTCGATTCCCGTGCCGCTCCTGCACAAGCCGAAGAGTTTGGCCTGCCGGACATCCCAAGCGGCCAAGTAAGCCAAAGCTCCCATTCTTTCATATTCATGCTCAACCCGGCCATAGCGTCCAGATGTGGGGGCGGCTACGGCGGCCAATCGTCGCCGAGCCTGAATGCTGGTCTTTTCATCACAGGAGATCACAAAATCATCGCCGCCCAGAGGGTTGCCTTCCCAGAGCCCCTGATACAAATCGAGGACTCTTGCAGCCTTTGGTTCGAAATCGGGGTCCCGTGGCCAAATCCAGCTGCGGTAACACCAGGGGTGAATCGCATCTCTGCTCAGCCAGCGCCAGACCGTTTTCCCGCTGATGGAAGCGACAATTCCAAGTTCCTGCGCCTGCCGGGCGATGTCATCGTTAGAGAGCCTGGAAAAAGGAAGACCGAGTTCTTTGGGCAACTGACAGGCAAGCGCCTTGACAGCCACAACAACCTCAGGGGGAAAAAGCGCCGGGTCTCCCCCGCCGTGGCCTTTCTTGCAGACCGGCCAGGCGTTGGTCAAAGAAGCGTTTTCGCCATTTGGAAACGATCTGTCGAGGCAGATCCAGCCGTTGACCGATTTCCTTGTTTGACACGCCCTCCGCGGCAAGGAGGACGATTTTGGCTCGCACGACTTCACAATATGGTGACGTATATTTACGCGAGATGTTTTGTAATTGCTTCTTTTCATCAGCAGTCAACATGAGCCGATATGGGCTTTTTCTGGGCATAATCACCTCCTATCTGAGGAGAGATCATGCCATATATATGTTAATAACGCAAGATTAATACGTCATCATATTTATTCCGATATGTACTAAGCCATCTTAAGTTGGGAATTTCATGCAATAATAAAGAAATAATGGGGACGTCCATACTTTTTTACCTTTATTCTCCAATCAAATCGAATTGATATTCTTTTTCGAGTTGTTCACCCCATTCCAGCAAGCGACTGGTCGCCGGTTGAACGATCTTGAGCCTCCCGGCAATGTAGGCGGCGGTCATCCCACGCTTTCGATGCGCCCAATAACATAAGAGCGTCCGAGCCTGGACGGTTTGCGGCGATTGACCGAACTCCGTTAGTTCCTTAGCTGTCCATTGAGGAATAGAAACGCCCAAATTCAACCCCGTCCCCTTTTCCCCCTTTAGTTGAGCATTTCCAAACTGGACGACGAATTATGTACATAATTAATTATATCCGGATCTACTGTAACTAGAGTTTAGAGTCTAAGGCCCTTTGGTATTGAGAAAATGCGTATAAAATCAAAAAAGTACTTGACATTGCCGCGCAAATGCGCGGCCGCCTTTGGCGGCCCTTTAAGGAAAGAAAACTTTCCTTGGGGGTTAGCCGATGGATTCGACGGTTCAAGCACTTACGCTCCTTTCGCAGTGGATTTCCTTTCTGTTTCAAGCCGTACCGGGCAAAATCGCTCCGACCCTTCTGGAACTGCTGATGGGGTGCATGGTCTGCCGCGACGGCCATATTTCTTCGGCCATTTTATCGATCCGGCCTCGGTTGTCCTGGACCGCCTATTACAAGGCCATCGAAAAGGGCCGATTCCAATGGTTGGCCCTGGGCCGGCAATGGATGCGCCTGATCCTGAACCGGATCCCAAACCGGTCTATCGAGTTTGCCATAGACGACTTCCCCTTGCCCCGATCGTCCAAGAAGGCCCCCTGCGCCGCATGGCATTACGATCACGCGCATCGGCCCAACCGCCCCAAATTCCTGTGGGGACAGCTTCGGGTTTCTCTGGCGGTCATCTGTCGTTACAAGGACAGATGACCGCATTTCCTCTCCTGTTCCGGCTCATCCGCAAGAAAGGGAACACCACCAAACTGGACGCGGCTCGGCTTTTGATGTCTGTTCTCATGACCTGGCTGCCGGACCGCTTTCTCCTTATTCTACTGCTCGAGGCCTGGTATATGAAAGGCTCTTTGGTGCTTCCCCTGATTCGCGAAGGCGTGACGGTCATCGGGCAAGTCCGCAAAGATACCGCCCTGTTTTTGCCTCCGGACAATCCGCCCCTGAAGAAACGGGGCAGGCCCAGAAAGTATGGGCAAAAACTCACCCTGGAAAACATCGGTCGATTCTGCCGTCCGGTGGAGAACATCCTCTTTGCCTATGGCTCGGACCGGGTCTTCCAGTTCCACGAAACCAAGGCCAAAGTCCGTTTCCTGGACGGCGCCCTATGCAAGATCGTGTGGCGCCGGTTTATGAACGACAACGCCTCCTGGTCCGGCTGGCATCTCTTGATCGGCGCCGATCCCGATATGGACGGCGACGAAGTCATCACACGCTATGCCAGGCGATGGTGGACCGAGCCCATGTTCAACGAGATCAAGCATCTGTTCGGCCTGAAAAATGCCTGGCAGCAAACCCGGCAGGCTCTGGCCCGATGGAGCATGATCTTGTGTGTGGCCTACAGCCTGCCCCGGTTCCTGGCCCTTTGCCTGGGACCCAAGGCAGCCTATGCCATGTTCCCAATCCCCTGGAGAAAGAACGAACCCGCCACCGCGGGCTGGATGACCAGAGCCATCGGTCGCCTTTTTGGCAATGTAAACGTTCGAGCCATGTGGGACCGGAAATCCAAAAAATACCAGCTGGAATTGACCGATTCTCCGCGAGACTCCGGGCGCGCTGCCTGATATCCGCGTTCGGGCAATCATCTCACAACGTTGCGTCAACGGATATTCAACCCGTCTTGGAGACTTATGCTCTTGTGAACCAACTTGGGAGCCCTGCATGCTCTAAACTCTAGGTAAAATAAAGAAATAATCCAAAAAGTAGAATTTTTTAACTGATTGAAGTGGTTTCAGTGATTTATTTAGCATCGTGCCCGAGTCCCGGCTTTGTCGTTTTTTCGAATTGGCGATACCCCTCCCAGGCTTCCTCCTCAGAAACGGAAAACCAGCCCCGCCTCTCTTCGCGAGGGGTGGTCCCGGATCTTGTCCCTTAGTTCGAAAGGCTCAAGCTGCATCTTTACATTATCACCGCCCATGGCCAATCTAAAAGCTCCAAATCTACAGCGAGCTTCTTGACACGCGCTATCTGCAGCTATCACGCTGGGACCCTTATTGCTGCGTTTCTTTCGAGCCGTCCCTGAGCCGCAAAGGTATGCTGATCACTGGGGAGAAAGTGGCATATGGGGACGATGTTTCATTGTCGACTTATATCGGACGAATGCCTGTTGGGAATGATGTTTCATCGTTAGACCCATTTCGGGGCAGGTTCTAATCCGAGTCCCTACACCAACATTCGGATTTTCTCGATCCCTTTCCCGCTGTGCAGCCTTATTGGCAACGTATTCCCTGATCCGGTTCAGTTCGTGGTTGCTGCGGATGATGTGTTCGTGATAATTGCGCTGCCATATCTGGACGTCAGGGGTATCGCGCAGATGCTTGATGCGTTTTGTGGATACCGTATTGAACGCCCCGACCAAAGGTCCGATGGGTTTACGTCTATCCGTAGGGGCGGTCGTGCCACGGCATAGCTCAGGGAAGCCTGGTCGCGAACCGCCCCTACAGACCACCGGCCCTCATTCATGTTGTCCTTCCCTGATCAACGGCCAAGTCTACCGGCTGACTTTTGTCAAGGCCCCTTTTTCGTCATCGTGGGAGACGGCTGCCCAAGGCCCCGGTTCTCTTGTCTTGCTCCCGATCCAAAGAAATACGCGGGTTGCACTGGAGCGCTATCCACTTTTGCAATGCAAATTTTATGCACCTTGCGTACCAACCGCAATAACAGATTTATTTCACTTGTATTTTTCGGATCCTGGCTTCGGCTCATACTTGGCTATTGCCCAGAAATTGAGCAATCACCGGCCACCCATTGCTCAATTATTGAGCAATGGGCCCTCACCCCTAGCCCCTTTCCCAGCGGGAGAGGGGACCGTATGTCCGGACTTTTGGAAGTGATATGAAATTCGGGCGCAGCACAACATGTGGTATAGCCCCAAATCGCCTGCCAAGTGCACCATACTTGCCACGTAGGGGCTCAGGCGGCCGGCCGTGAGCGATCAAGACATAATCTGCTATTCGTGACAACCTGCGTATCGGATCTGAGACCCAGTGGCAACAGTTGGGTTCGGCGCTTTCGATCTTTATCGGATCGAGTATTCATCAGGTATTTTTGAGTGTTTCGTGCCGGTCGATGTTCAAGGATTGGATAATTATTGTTGAACTGCGGCGTAGTCGCGCGGAACGAATGGAGTATCAGTCGCGGAATGCAACCGCTGAGGTCCTGTGGCGCTAGCTTTCACATTCAAGTTTGATCGGCTCTCCGATACCGGGAGTGATCGCCCTTGTCACCGACGCATCGTGCATGAGACGACAGAACTCCCCAGGGTAGGCCGACTGGTGATGGATCGGGATGACCAGTTTCGGTCTGATTGTCGTTACAGCTCGGACGGCCTCAACAACATTCATCGTATAGGTCCCACCAATTGGTAGCAGCGCAACATCCACTCTACCGAGGCCACTCATCTCTGGAATCAGATCCGTGTCGCCTGCGTGATACAATCCCTCTCCTCCGTGTTGTATGCAGGTACGGCTTTCACTGAGAAATCCGTTTGTTCGAAGTTATCGCCCTCGCCCACGACAGTGAAATCGCGTCCCAATTCCTTTGAACAAGTTGCAGGTCCAAAAACGACAGTATCAGGCCCCCTCAGACGGTCTACCGTGACTTTCTTCAAATGATCCCTGTGGTGATGGGTCACGAGTATGATGTTGGCGGGTTCAAGCGGCTCGGGCAATCCGTCTATGGGGTCGGGCCAGGTCGAATACTCGATCACCGTCGGGTGCTTCCCATAGTAAGTCTTGAGGTACGATGGGTCGATATACATCCTCGCCTGCCTCGTGCTAATCTGCACCCAGGACGGCGGGAACCACTTGAGCTGGATCATGCAATTATCCTCATGCGTTTGCTCTCTACCGACGTCATTCAATAGCGTTTCTTTTTGCACCGGCTGAACTAGCCCGATTGTCAGTCATTATTTATTGATCCAAGGTCAGCGCTTGCATTGTGGTTGAAAAGCACCATGCTCAAGTATGCCATATGAAACTTTGATGCCCTCGTAAGAACCCCCTTTTCGAATAGGGCTGTTTTTTGGAGGATCGGAGGTTCAAGCGGCCATTGAAAGACAGTTAAGGTTACCGCCGCCGTGACATAGGTCACAGAGCGGAGGGAAATTGTCGTTATTGTTGCCGTCTAGTGACTTGGAAGAGGCCTTTTGGGCCCGATCAAGGCGGCTCTGGACGAACCTCTTGATATTAATGGCCAGGGCCTTCATGAAAACAGACAGGGTGACCCGCTTTTTGCCTCGGGTCCACGATCGTTTGAATCCCGTGACCCGATCCGCTTCGGAGATGGTGGCCTCGA
>JACQYL010000005.1:31254-56870 GCA_016208165.1 Deltaproteobacteria bacterium | reverse complement strand
TTCGCAAAGAGGCCAGGCGTCTGTTGATCGCCTGGAGAGCTGGTATTCGAATGCGATTCAAATCCACACCCCGATCCACGCCAGCTGGCTTAATCAGGTTGAAATTTATTTCTCTGTGCTCCAGCGCAAGGTGCGTACGCCCAACTACTTTGAAAGCCTCGAAGAACTCGAAACCAAAATTCTGGCCTTCCAGGCCATATACGAAGAAACCGCACAGGGCAAGACCTTTCGAGTGGAAATTCACGCGAGAGGACTTGCGGAAAATGCTATCCAAATTTGATGAGTGCCAAAAATTGGCGGCTTAACAATACGTCACCGAATTTTCGCCCCAGAGCACTAAAGCCGCGGCGCACCACAAGCCGGAGGCCGAGACGATATACGGAGGCCGGGAAGAGGGCGAACACGAAGGCGCCATCAAGAGGCTGCGTAAAAGCAGTTTTATGTCTTCTCCGGCTTTTTGCGGACAATGTCACGGGTTAGGACCCAATTTCGAGTTCACCCCTCCCATTCAGTGCGCCACACTCTACGGGAGCTACCTGCACGGATATGTAGCCGACGGCGGGTCGCGTACCTGTCTGGACTGCCACATGGAAAAGAACGACCATACCTTTCCTCCCGATTTTAGCGACCGAGAAGGCGCGGCGCTGCTTTACCGGACCGCTTTGCCCGTGGAAGTCGAGGTGTTGTCTTATACCTTCCAACCCGGGCACAAGGAGTACGCGCCTATGGTGGTGCTTGGCGTGTCTATCCGGAACACCGCGGGGCACCGTCTTCCGGACGGCTGACCGTCCCGGGCGCAAGCGATCCTGGAAGTGATCGCCAAAACGGGCAAGGGGGAACAGGTTTACCAGGTAAAGCGGATCTACATGCCTCAATGCACGGATTCCCTGGGTTCCGTTATGGTGCTCGGGCCGGACAAGAAGTTGGGAATCATCCGGGATACCACCTTTCAGCCTTTCCAATTGAAACGGGAGAGCTTCGAAATTCGACTCGATGAGCCAACGGAGACTATCGATATAGAAATCAAACTCGTCTATCAATTGAGACCCGGTGACGAGCTTCCGATTCATTTCTGGAAACGGCGGATTTCCGTTGAACAGCTGTTTCCATCTCACTGATTCTACAAACAATCGACGATTATGGCCAAAATCGCCGCCGTGAAACGGATCGGCGGTTGCGATTGCTCGTTCAAAATCATAGAAGAGGGTGATGCTTATCCGAGGTCTGCGGGATGGCGGACGATGTGAGAATATGGTAGAAAGGCCTTTCGAAACCAACTGAAAGCAATCGAGAACCACATTTTGATTTAGGGAGCCGAATATTCTATGGAAATAAAAGTATTGGGAACAGGCTGCGTGCGGTGTAATACGACGGAACAAATAGTCAGGGAAGCGGTTGCAAGGACAGGCATCGAGGCGAAGGTTGTTAAAGTATCCGATAGAATGGAAATCGCCAAGACCGGAGTGAGGCTAACCCCGGCTGTTATGATTGGACAAGAGATCAAATTCATGGGGCAAGTGCCTGAAATTGACGACGTTATTAATTGTCTGAAACAGCTGGTAAAAGGTTGATCGGAAAATCCTCGCGATCAGGGATTCATCTGGCTTGACCAAGACTTGATTTGAGAGTGTCCCTTTGCAGTGGGTTGTGTGTTGGATCGCCGGTGCTGTTTCCTCCGCCTGCGACAAGGGATAAGGCCGCTTCTTGGCGTGCGGGCCATCGTCGCCGGCGGTCCCTCAGTCTCCAAGGTCACGCCCTCAAGAAACGTGTGAAAGGGCGCCCGTCCTTTACATTTCTTGACCTGATGGATTCGTCACTCATTACAGTTGATGAGCCGTTCACCCGCGCTTCCTTGCAGCTCTCGCGGACACGGATAGAGCCTTATGTGAGACGCTGCTTCATCGAATTCATTTCCGCAGACTTGTTCAGTCTACGCGCGTCGACCCTCGTACCTTGAAACCATATCTTTAACTTATTGCCGCTTGGCCCATTAATCGTCTATATTATTAATAGTTCGGGATCTCTCTTAACGGCTTGAATTCGAGTATGGGGGAATGATGAGCGTCTTCGCAAGAAAGATGCTGTGCTCCCTTATGGTGGCGCTCCTCTCGGTTGCGTTTGGATGCGAAAGCGGGGAGGAATCCGTGACCGTGGATTTTGGTAGGACCTTATCCCACATAGGTTCTACAACCGAATCGGATGCAGATCGAAAAGCCATCCGCGTGGCGGTCGGGGCTATGGTCTCGCCGCTAAGAACCATCGAATATTACCAGAGGCTGCTTGAATATCTTGGGACCAAGCTGGGAAAAAGGCTCGAAATGGTCCAGAAGAAGACGTATGCGGAAATCAACGAAATGCTGATTGGGGGTGAAGTTGAAGTAGCTTTCATTTGTTCGGGACCTTACGCCATTCATGGAATGAAGGCGGGGTTTAAACTCCTGGCCGCCCCTCAAGTCAAGGGGCGCTCGCAATATCAAGCCTATCTGATCGTACACAAGGACGCCCCGTACACGAGAATAGAGGACCTGGAGGGCAAGACCTTTGCCTTCACGGATCCGGATTCGAACACGGGAAGAATGGTCCCCACCTTTTGGCTCGCGGAACTCAACAAAAGGCCTAAGGATTTCTTCGGCAAGGTGGTGTACACGCACGCCCACGACAACTCGATCATGGCGGTTGCGAAAGGCTTAGTGGACGGCGCGTCGGTTGACGGTCTGATCTGGGACTATCACCATACCGAAGATCCCGCCTTTACTTCCCGCACCAAGGTCATAAAGAGGTCGAGGCCGTTCGGTATTCCGCCGGTGGTAGGATCGGCGAAGCTCTCGGTAGAGGACGCGGAGGCGATAAGAAAGTTTCTGATCTCGATGCACGAAGACCCGGAAGGCGAGAAAATCCTCGCGCGACTGCATATCGATCGTTTCGTTCCCGCCAAGGAAGAGTGGTACCAATCCGTTCGGGACATTTACGCATCCGGGCAGGCGGACTAGAGTTGACGGTATGATCCCCAAAACGCTCAAGATGAGAATAGTCCTGTTCGTGGCGGTTTCGGTGGTCTTGAGTAATGCGGCCGTGGCCTTTCTGGCGGCCCATGACTACTGGAGGAGTCTTGACGAGGCGATGCGGGTTCAAGCCTCCTCTCTCTCTCAGGGCCTTGCGCTTCAGGCGGCTGATTTGATCCTCATAAACGACATCGTATCCATCCAGAGGTTATTAGATTACACCAAAGCCGGCAACTCGGAGATCGGATATATTTTTCTCCAAAGAGGCGATAACGTTTTGGGGCATACCTTCGATTCCGGTGTTCCGGCGGGTCTTGTCGGTGGGGTTTTTGCAAATCCCATAACCGAGACCCGCTTTCGAAACGTAACGTCATTAACCGGTGGTGAATTCTTGGACGTGGCCCAACCGATGCCGGCCGGCATTCTTCGTCTTGGGCTGAACAAGGCGCCTTATCGGGAAAAGCTACATGAACTCCTCTATGAGATTTCATCCATTACGCTATTGCTTTTGTTTGCCGCCGTGGCTGTGTGCTTGATCTTGGCCGGAAAGATCGCCAACCCCCTGGAGCAGTTGGTTGAAGCCACCGAAAGAATAACTCTGGGTGACTGGTCCGGGAGGGTGGAGGTGAAAGGAAGGGTGGGAGAGGTGATTCGTTTGGCAGACTCTTTCAATGCCATGGCCGATCAGATACGGTTTAGAACAACAAGGCTTGAAGAACAGAAGGAGAACCTGGAACACGCCCAGCAGCAAACCCGGCTATCCTGCAGCATCATTCAGGAGATCGGAGCCTTGAGCACCATTCGGGAGATCGGAACATATCTGGTCCTTCGCCTGAACCAGATCTTGCGATGCCAACGCTTGATGATGGTGTTGGGTCGTGGAAGCGGCGATCTTCTCTATCTGGTTTCCGATAGCGGTTTCGGACCTTGGGCGCCCGAACGGCCGATCGATACTCTGTATGCCTACTTTCGACAGAACCCGGAGACCGTATTCGTGGCCGCGTCGGATCCATTACCATTTCCCGTCCCTGAGGGGGTCGATCGTTTCGGGCGTTTGGCCGTTTTGCCTATTGTCAGTGAAAAGGAACTCGTAGGCGCTCTCTTTGTCGTCTACAACGAGAAAGAAGCTTCTGAACCGTCCGAGATTTCCGTTGCCGAACTGGTTTTGGACCAGGCAAGCGGTTCCATAAGGCGCGCATTTCGGCAGGAGGAGGAACTCAACAGATCGGCGCTTGGAGCGGAGAAGGGCCTCGGAGATCTTCTCGGGAGGGCCCCGAACATGCGAAGCGTGTTCAAGCTCATTCAGGATGTCGCGCCAACGGATTCAACCGTGCTGATTTTGGGTGAGAGTGGGACGGGAAAAGAACTTGTGGCCAAAGCCATCCACCAAAACAGCCCGCGGAGGAACAATCCGTTCATCGTGATTGATTGTTCATCCTATCCGACGACGCTCTTGGAAAGTGAGCTCTTTGGGCATGAGAGGGGAGCCTTTACCGGCGCTGTTCGGCAGAAGCCGGGTCGTTTCGAAATGGCTCAAGGGGGCGCCGTTTTTCTGGACGAAATCGGCGACCTCCAGCTATCCGCCCAGGTGAAGCTCTTACGCGTATTACAAACCCAGAAATTCGAGCGGCTGGGAGGTGAAAAAACGATCAGTCTGAACGTGAGGATACTGGCGGCGACCAACAAGAACCTGCTCAACCTGGTCAAGGACGGGAAGTTCCGGGAGGATCTTTTTTACCGTCTTAACGTGTTTCCCATCACGCTTCCTCCGCTCAGAGAAAGACTGAACGATGTCCCTCTCCTGGCGCGACACTTTTTGGCCGGTTTTAGTGCGGAACAGGGAAAGGAACTGAAGGACTTCAGCAAAGAGGCCATGCAGCTTCTGTTGGAATATCCATGGCCGGGAAACGTGAGGGAGTTGGAGAATACAATTGAAAGGGCCGTGATTCTCGCCAAAGGCCGCACCGTCGAGCCATTGGATCTGCCGAACAGCCTCCGGGAGGGCCGAGATGCCTCCTCCACCGCCACTTTGGATTACCGCGAAAGGACCGCCCTGGAGGAGGCTCTCGACGATTGCGGATGGAATAAGAAGGCGGCTGCAGACAAACTGGGGATCAGCCGCACCACCCTATACCGAAAGATAAGGAAGCACCATCTTGATGAACCAACCCGCCATTAATCTCCTATTTGTAACGTTACTTGGAATGGTGTACACAACCGTTACAGTCTGAACTACTTGTAATCACATAAGAAATATTCGCGTCCCCGGCAGCGTGTTTCGAAACGTTACACGGCGAAAGCCGACTCGGCGCCCGCATCGCCCCCGCCGCCAACCCGCCAGGCCGGATTGCTTTCCCAAAATATTAACGAGATCGATTGGTTAACGGAGGACGGTCGTTCGAAACCCGATCGGTTTCCGGGTGTGGGTCAACAACGGATGGGATGGCACGTCCTTTGCCCTCGGGTAACCATAAACGATACTGTCTGCGTAATAGCTGTCATCGTCAGTTTGGGAGCATGAGTGCAAAGCAAAATCAATCTCTTGGGTGAAAGTCTTTGCCTGGACGAGGCTCTCAGGCGTTGCTTGACGGAACGCGGGTATACGATTCGAGTGCTTCGGAGTTGGAGCGATTTGCCGGCCGAAGAGCCGGGAGTGGGAAACGAACCCGTTGTCCTGCTGTTCGATATCGATGTGGAAGAGAACATCGGCAACAAGCTCAATGAAATGAAGCGAAAGCATCCGGGCTGTTTCCTCCTTGCGGTTTCCACGGGGAATTACCATCCCGAGCTAGCTGAAGCCATAGGGAAGCATCTGTTCGCCTTGTTGGTCAGACCCATTGATTGGGATGAGCTTTTTTACCTTCTGAACGGCATTGAACGATAAGATCAGAGTGGGGATGAAATAGATAGCCGGTTTGGGAAAGGCGAAACACCGGCATAGAACGAAACGTGTATGTTGAACGCCAACAATCGGCGGTGCAGGAAAAGAAACGCCCGCCGGTCGGGGCGGAACTTGGTAAATCGGCATGGCCTGCCGGCGGGAGGAGGTATGACGAAAGGAAAAAGCGCGATGGGAATTCGGAAGAGCGGCGGATTGAATCGCAGGGATTTTATCAAGGGAACGGCAGCGGCTGTTGTTTTGGGAGCCGCTTGGCAGCCTTCCCTTAGGGCCCTGGCCGTCACCGGCAAGACCGTATCCGCGGCCACCGGCGAATGGATCGCCGGCGCCTGTCAGGGATGCACGTCCTGGTGCTCGAAGCAGGTTTACGTGGTTAACGGCAGGGCCGTCAAAGTCCGGGGGAACCCGCACTCCAAAGTCAACGGGCCGGCAAGTTGTCCCAGGCCTCACCTGGCCCTTCAGCAGGTCTATGATCCCGACCGGATCAAGGTCCCCATGAAACGGTTGAACCCCAGAAAGGGCAGAAACGAGGATCCGGGATTCGTCCCGATCACTTGGGACGAGGCCTTGGACACGATCGCGGACAAGATCATGGACCTCCGCAAAAACAATGAAACTCACAAATACCTTCTCATGCGGGGACGATATACGTATATGCGAGATATCCTGTACGACCGAATGACGAAGATCATCGGTTCCCCAAACAGCATCGCTCACAGCGCCATTTGCGCCGAGGCGGAGAAGTTCGGTCCGTATTACACCGAGGGATACTGGGATTACCGGCAGTACGACGTCAAAAACACCCGATATTTGATTCTGTGGGGCGCAGACCCGGTTTCTTCGAATCGGCAGGTATCCTACTACTCCAGCGTGTGGGGAGATGTGATCGACAGGGCGACGATTACTGTGGTGGATCCGAGGCTTTCCGCCACGGCGGCCAAGGCCGACGAGTGGCTCCCGTTGAAGCCTGGAACGGACGGAGCATTGGCCGCCGCCATCGCGCATTACCTTCTGGTGAATGGGCTCTGGAACCGCGAGTTTGTGGGCGACTTCAAGGACGGAGTCAACCGATTCCAACCCGGCGCCACGGCGAACGAAGAGGAGTTCGAGGAGCGGTATACTCATGGGGTCGTAAGATGGTGGAATATCGAGCTCAAAGACAGAACTCCCGAATGGGCTGCGGCTGTGACGGGGCTTCCCTGGGATCAGATCAAGCGAGTCGCCAAAGAGTATGGGGAAACCGCCCCTCATTGTATTTCCTGGGTCGGGGGCGGTCCGGTCATGCAGGTGAGGGGCGGCTACACAAGCATGATCTGTCATGCGCTGAACGGCCTTACGGGCGCGGTGGACAACTTGGGCGGAACGCTTGAGTCCAATAAGACCTATACCAGGGACTTTCCGGAGCCGGACGATTTTTTGGACGACACCGCAAAGGCCGGGAAAAAGTACGAAAAAATCGATCGGCGAGGCCGACTCGAGTTCCCCTCCATCAACAAGAGTCCCGGAATGGCCGTGGTGACCAACAACGTTGCGGATTCCTTGCTGAACAAGGATCCTTACGAGATAAAGGTCGCCATCGCGTACATGAACAACTTCGCGTTTTCCTGCCCTCAACCGGAACGATGGGAAAAGGCTTTGACCCTGATTCCTTTTTTGGTCCACATCACCACCCATGCTTCGGAGTTTTCCTGGTTTGCGGACATCGTTCTTCCGGACACCCATCACTTGTTCGAGAAATGGGGCTACGTGAAATCCATCGGAAACGGATATCGCCATGTTCCCCTGATGCAGCCGGTGATCAAACCCATGTGGCAGGCGAAGATCGATGAGACCGAAGTTCCGTGGCTCCTTGCCGAAAAATTGGCCGAACGTGGTTTCGACAACCCGTTGAGGCATTTCAAGGAATACAAGGACCCGGAAACCGGCAAGGAGCCCACGAACGAAAAGGAATTCGCTCTGTACGCCGTCAAATACGCCACGCAAGAATTATGGGATCCCAGCCAGTACAAAGGAGGAGACAGGTTTGGGGGATGGGACGAATTTCGCAAAGTCGGTGTTTGGAATTCGGATCCGTACTCTTATCGGAAAAGCTGGGGAAAAATGAAGACCAAAACGGGGAAGTTCGAGTTCTACAGCGACACACTTAAGGCGGTGCTGGAAGAGCATGCCGCCAAACACAGCACGACCGTGGACCACGTCTTGGAAGTGTGCAACTATCAGGCCAGGGGAGAAAAGGCATTTGTGCCACACTTCGAAGAACCTTTCACCAAGGGCGACCCCGAACAATTTCCATTCATCCTGGTGGATCACAAGTCGCGGCTCAACAGGGAGGGACGCTCCGCGAACTGCCTGTGGTACCATGAGTTCAAGGATGTGGATCCCGGAGACCTGAGGTGGAACGACGTAGCCAAAATCAATCCCTTGGATGCGAACACAATGCATATCGGGGATGGCGATCGGATTCGTCTCGTCTCTCCGACAGGCTCTCTGGAATGCGCCGCGAAGTTGTGGGAAGGCGTACGGCCCGGCACCATCGCCAAATGCTATGGCCAGGGTCATTGGGCATTCGGACGGCTTGCCTCTGAGGTTTTCGGAGAAAAGCCACGCGGTGGAAACAACAACGACCTTATTCCTGCCGAGTATGAACGCCTGAGCGGCAGTTCCGTGCGACATGCATTCGCTCGCATCAGGGTCGAGAAACTATAGGAGGCTCAGTCATGCCCAGATACGCCATGGTGATTGACCTGCAGCGATGTGTCGGTTGTGGGGCCTGTTCCATCGCTTGCCGGAATGAAAACAACGTCCCGGAAGGAATCTACTGGTCGAACAAGATCACGGAGACCGTGGGAGTGTTTCCGAATGTCCGATACCACTATATTCCCACGCTCTGCAACCACTGTCAAAACGCACCGTGTGTTCGAGGCTGTCCCACGAAGGCCATGCACAAGCTGGCCAACGGCATTACCATGCACGATCCGCATAAATGCATCGGTTGTAAGTATTGCATGTTCAACTGCCCCTACGGAGTCATTTATTTCAACTGGGGTAAGCCTCACCAATTCTGGAGAAACAAAGATGAGCTGATCAAAGGCTGCACCGCTTCCCCTGTCGAGGAAACAAAGGCCGTCGATGGACGAGTGATACCGTACTACAACCCGGACCGGGCGGAAACCAGCGATGGGATAAGGCCCAAGGGCGTGGTCGAGAAATGCACCTTTTGCGATCACAGGGTGAAGAAAGGGGAATTACCGTACTGTGTGGAAGCGTGTCCTGCGAAGGCCAGGATATTTGGTGACATCAAAGACCCGAACAGCGCGGTGAGCAAGCTGCTCGGTAAGCACCGTCCGTTCCGGTTGCGGGAAGGCATCGGTACTGAACCTCACGTCTTTTACATCCGGAACTTCAACCCGGCCCAGTACGAGGCTACGAAAGGAGCTGCGTGATGCGGATCAAATACACCGTATGGCTGTCGGTGCTCGGCGCTGGACTGCTCGCCGGGTTATACACCATGGTCCGTCTTTTTCTTGAGGGACACATTCTTTTTAACGCCAATGACGTGGTCATCTGGACTCTCCCCATCGGGAGCTACGTGTTCTTTGCCTTGACCAGTTCCGGATTGGGGCTTCTGTCGTCTCTTGGCTTTCTTTTCGGGGTTCGGACTTACAAACGCGCCGGGAAAAGGCTGGTCCTTCTGGCCATCGCGGCTGTGCTTGCCGCTTTCGTATCCGTCGGCCTCGAGCTTGGGTCTTTGAACCACATCTACTATATCTTTTTGTCACCCAACTTCGGCTCCCCGATCCAGATTATGGGGTCCATTTACAGCATCGAGTTGGTGTGCCTGCTCGGCAAGTTTTGGCGTCTGCATGTCAACGACGCCCAAAGCGGAGTGAGCAAACTGTTTGGAATAGGTTCGTTTGTCTGCTCACTCTTCGCGCCTCTGGTGTTGGGTTCGGTGTTTGGCATCACCGAAGCCAGGCCCACTTTCTTCGGTTCGTTTCTCCCCGTGCTGTGCCTGGTCATCGCGGTGGTCAGCGGAGTGGCGGCATTTATGGTTTACACGGTCATCCACAGTCTGGTGGTAAAGGGCCCCTACCGCGAGGCAAACGATCTCCTTTTGGAAGACCTGGCAGTGAAGCATACGTTCACACTGTTTATCGCTCTCCTGTTTTATCTGCTCTGGGCGATCCTTCGATCTGCTACGAGCTTGCCGGATTTCGCCACGGACGTAAATTTCGCGCTGGCTCTGTTTCTATTCATTCCCTTTGCAATGGGGTTGGTTCCCGCAATCAGAGCTTCTCATTGGGGGAAGCTAGTGGCGGGAGGCCTCACATTGATCACGATCTTCAAACTCCACATGGAGGTGCTCTTGGGTGGTCAAGTGAGGCCGGTGGGCCCGAAAGCGGAAGGCCTCCCCGCGGTTCTTTCTTACAGCCCCAGCATATGGGAGTACCTCGTTTTGGTTTTTTCCTTGGCGGTGCTGCTGTCCCTGGCCACTTTTGCAGAGAAGTATCTCAGGCTCGACGCCGAAGCGGCATAATGGGAATGTTCCAAGATTCGAACTTGACGGCGGACGGCCCGGTTAGTGGGCGTGTCCGCCTGTTTGACGGGTGAAGCACTATGAATTCCATCTTCCCGAGCCTTGCAGGCTCAAAAGCTATTGCCTTTCGAATGGTAGCGGACTGCTACTATGCCCCCGATCCGGGCCTATTGGAGCGGGTGGACGGGCTTGAGGGGATCCTGGCGCCCCTGACGGAAGAAGGAGCCCGATGGGCCGGGGCGATGAGGGACACGCTGTCGGTTTCCCAGGATTGGACGCCCCTGCTGGTGGAATATTCCCGCCTTTTCGTGGGCCCTTTTCGGCTGCCGGCGCCGCCCTACGGCTCCGTATACCTCGAACAGGAAAACCGGGTCATGGGGCTTTCCACGAACGATGCAGCGGATTTTTACACTAGGGAGGGATTGGACCTTTCAAAAGGGTTCCTGGAGGCTCCCGACCACATCGCGGTGGAGCTCGAATTCGTCCAGTTCCTGGCCCAACGGGAGTCAGAGGCTTTAGGAATGTCGAATATGGAGCAAGCCTCGTATTATGCGGACAGGCAAAGAGTTTTCCTGGAACAGCATCTGGCAGCCTGGGTGTCCCCATTTACCCAAAGGATCATGGAAGAGACACGGTCGGACTTTTACCGCTGTCTGGCATGGGTGACCCGGTGCATGGTTCTCTCCACTTTGGAGACCCTCAAATCCCGATCCTGACCCAGTCTTCCGCCCGGAAGACGGTCCTGGGCTCTTGAACCTCTCGACCACCCGGAGAAGTCCGCGGGTTTGTAGCGCCTTCAACAACAAACTTAAAAGGACCCACTGACAGGTCTCTCGATCCCACGGCCGTTGAGGGCGTTACTGTTATCCCCGGAGCACCGGCGGCCGAACCGTTCCTCGATGTTGGTCCACTGCTCAGCCGTTCTCAGGCCCACTCGATCCGGATAGGAAGGGATAATCAAAAATTGTATTCCTCGCTGCGGAGCCTGAGTTCCGTCGGTCTCCCACGCCCGAATGTCGCTTATCGGACCGCTTATTTACACGTCCCCCCCCCGCTAAAATAACTGGCGGCACCCCAAAGCCGCCCGGCAACGCTCATCTCCGCCCTTCACCGAGAATTGCCGCAGGACCGGGTTGGCGCTGGTTTTTTCCCATTCTTTATGATTTAATATACCAATCTCATTCTGCAAGGGAGAACGCTTATGAAGTCGTCTGAATACGACGTTCTGGAATGTGTGTATTTCAAGAAACCGGGTCCTGGTAACACGCAAGCGACATTGGAAGCGGCTTCCAGGCGTGCGGAAGCGCTCGGGATCAAACGGGCCGTGGTGGCCACCTGCACCGGAGATACGGCTCTCAAGGCCCGGGAAGTTTTGCCCGAGGGCGTGGAGGTCATAGCGGTTACGCACGTGACCGGGTTCAAGGAACCCAACGCCCAGGAGCTTTCCGGAGAAGCGGCGCGTAGTTTGGGAGAGAAGGGCGTCAAGATCCTCACCGCCGGTCACGCATTCGGGGGAGTGGGGCGCGCGTTCCGAAACAAAACAGGCTCGTTTCAGGTGGATGAGGTGATGGCCTTTACCCTTCGAATTTTGGGCCAGGGCCTGAAAGTGGTGGCGGAAATCTCGATGATGGCCGCGGACGCCGGCCTGGTGCGAACGGACGAAGATGTGATTGCCGTGGCGGGCTCGGGCCGCGGCGCGGATACGGCCGTGGTGCTCCGTCCGGTGAACAGCGCCCAGTTTTTCGACATGAAAATTAGGGAAATTCTGTGCAAACCCTCGGGTCTCTGAGTCGAAAACACGTTTCTATGAACTTCTTTTTTGTTTAGGGCCATCTCCGGGAACGTTCCGGGGGCCGGCTCGCGGAGAGGCGGTTTTGGGCAGGCAAAAGAAGTCCGCCCAGTGGAGAAGCCTTTATGGGGGGTTTGCCTTCGCTGCGGTTCGCGACGATAGGTAAGGGTAAGGATGTTTTTTCCGGGTCAACAACTTGAATATGCACGAGCAGTAGGAATCCGAGCGATATTGCTCGTTCTCCTGCTGCTGATATTCCTATGCCCGGCGTGCGCGCCGAGAACGCGGAACGCGCCCGCCCTCGCCCTGGAATATCAGGGACGAGGGGGGGCCGTGGAGGACGTCAAGCGCAATCGGAATGTTCAGTGTGACCTGCCTCCCGAAAAAGTAAACCCGGGTCCTTACCCATATACGTTTCAGGTGACTCGCTCCGGGGAATATTACCTCCTCGTTTCACTGGTATTGTCCAGCTCGGAAACCTCGGGCGCCAATCGGCTTGAGATTGTTCTGGATGACAGTTCCATCAAGACGTATGCGGTGGGTGAGTCCACTGGAGAACCGGACCGGCTCGAGATCATGCCGGAAAACCCGGCCGTGATACAGGTGGGCCATTTGGACGAGGGTTCCCACACGCTCGAGTTTCGGGCGGACGCACCCGAGAAATGCTGCATCATACATTGGGGCGTAGCCAACGAAACCGCCATAAATGAATTCTGGCAGCGACGCAGCCGATGGTTGGAGCGCCCGTTGTAGGGCCTCATTTCCAAACATTCCCCAAAGAAAACAGAATAGATGCAGCAACAGCAGAGGAATCTGTGATGCCTACCATCCGCGCCAATGGGCTGAACATCGCCTACCACGAACAGGGCGACGGAGCGCCGCTCGTCCTTATCCGCGGTTATGCAAATTCAGGGGCCCTGTGGTACGACCAGGCGCCCGATTTGTCGGCCCATTTTCGGGTCATTGCCATGGATAACCGTGGCACCGGAGACAGCGACAAGCCGGAAGCGCCGTATACCATTGCCGACATGGCCGGAGACGTGATCGGAATCGTCGAGCGGCTGGATCTGGGCGCCGCTCACCTCCTGGGAATCTCCATGGGCGGCATGATTGCCATGCAGGCGGCTCTGGACGCGCCGCAGACCGTACGAAGCCTGGTCCTCGGATGCACGACCTGCGAAGGAACCAGAGGCTTCAATCCGGATCCGAAGGTCGCCGAGATGTTCAAAACGCTTCCCGAGCTTTCCGACGAGGATAATGTTCGGCGTTCCGTGCCGGTGCTGTTTTCCGATAAGACCATTCGTGAGAGGCCGGAGATTTGTGATCGCTACGTTCGGGAGAGCCTGAAATACCGTCCCCCCATGTCCACTTTTGTCAATCAGATGAAGGCGATCGCCCGGTTTGACCTATGCGACCGGCTGTCCGAAATCGTTCAGCCCACCTTCATTCTTCACGGGGAGGGGGATTTGCTCATCCGGCCGGACATGGCGAGACGTCTTCATGAAGCCATACCCGGTTCGAAGCTGGAACTCATGCGGGGCTTAGGGCATCTGTTTTTCATGGAAGAAGCGGCCTCGTTCAACCGCTCCGTCATCGAGTTCTTGAAGGGCTTATAATTTCTCGGGCTCAGGAATTTTTTCTTATTTCCGCTTCCGACACCAGCCGCGCAAGGAAGGCTTCCAGACTTCCGGCGTCCAGCCGTTTTCCGGACCGGTCCGTGAAGAGGTAGTCAAGGTCAGGGGTGGTTCGCGGGCAGACGGCCTTTTTCCAGCGAATGAACTCGACGAGCAGCTCCCGGAGATCCCGGGAGATGGTGACCATGCGTTTCGATGTTCCGCCGGGGTTCTCCACCCAGATTTTGGGTTGTTTGCGGGACAGGTCTACGTTTTCGACCCGGAGCCGAACCAGTTCGTCGAGTCGGAAAGTTTCGTTAAGGGCCAAAATCAGGATGATTTGAGGAAGGAGACCGCTTTCCGGGTGGAGTAGCGTGGAAGCCCGGGCCGCGTCCTTCAGGGCGTATATGTCCTCGCGCGATAACGTCTTTCGCAGGATTTCCCAGGGCGGTTCCACAGAAACTCACCGGACCACGGAACGGGGAGGGTAGTATTGAGCTTTCGCCGTGGTATTGGGAGCCAACAGCGAACCCTTTCCCAGTAACGTACCCGGATTGGTCACGCTGTTGCACCCGGTCTGGGCACGGTCTCCGAGGATAGCGCCCAGCTTTCGAAAAGGGATTTCCACGGTCTCCTTTGGAGCGATTCGTATCCGGATGGGCGAGTCAAGGAACTTGAGGTTGGCCAATTTCGTTCCTGCCCCCAGGTTGGTATCGATTCCCAGAATGCTGTCCCCTATATAAGCAAAATGGCCGGCTTTGGCATGGTCCAGCATGACGGAGTTCTTCATTTCTGTGGCGTGCCCCACCACGCAACACCGACCCACAAGGCATTTACCCCGAATGTAAGCGGCCTGGCGGACGATGCTTTGTTCCCCGATTCGAGTTGGGCCGGCGATAAAGGCGCCCGGCTCGACGACGGCCCCCGGACCCAATTCAATATCATCCGAAAGCAGGGCCACCCCTGGATAGATCGCTGCCGCGCCCGGCAGTTCTTCATCCCCCAAAGAGACCTTGAACGAATGGCGGGCCGGATCTCCGTGCGAAAAGGAGATCCCCTGCGAGTACACCCGACCTTGCCAAATCGCATAGGGACGCTGTACGAGGTCTCCTTCCAATCGGCGGATTTCGGCCACGTTAGGCTGCATCACTCTGCTCAGGTAGGTCGATAGAAGCGGAAGGGCCTCCCAGACGTATGCCAGGTCCTGAAACAGGTCTGCGATTTCCGGAGATTCGAGATTGAAGAACGAGGTTGGCGAGAGCATACGACCTCCCTGAAATATAGCTTTTCCGGATAAATAGACGAATCAGTTCTCCTGGGATTCTCTATTCCTTGAATATGGCCTCCACGAACTGCGGGGGATCGAAATCGCGCAGGTCATCGACAGCTTCACCTATGCCTATGAACCGTATTGGAATCCCCATTTCCCTCAAAATGGCCACCACGATGCCGCCCTTGGCGGTTCCGTCGAGCTTGGTCAGGACCAGACCCGTCACTCCCAGCGCCTCGTGGAACAGTTTCGCCTGGGAAAGGGCGTTCTGGCCCGTTGTGGAATCCAGCACCAGCAAAACCTCATGGGGCGCTCCCTCCATTCTGCCGGCGATCACCCGGTGCATCTTCTTGAGTTGCTCCATGAGGTTTTTTTGCGTGTGAAGGCGCCCGGCGGTGTCAATGATGAGCACGTCCACCTGTCGGGCGCGAGCCGCCTCGATGGCGTCATAAGCCACGGCGCTCGGGTCGGACCCGTGTTGATGCTTGATCAGGCTGGATTCCGAACGCGTTGCCCACACTTCCAATTGCTCGATGGCCGCCGCCCGGAAGGTATCCGCCGCAGCCAGCATCACGGTTCGGCCTTCGTTCCGGAAACGCCGTGCAAGCTTGCCTATGGTTGTAGTCTTCCCGGTGCCGTTGACGCCCACGACCATGATGACCGTCGGACGGCGAGAGAAATCCAGAGGAGACACCTCGAGATTGAGGAGATTCAAAATCTCCTCCTGGAGCACGGATCTCAGTTTTCGGGGGTCCACCAGTTCCTTGCGGTTGACTTTTTTCTGGATGGACTCCACGAGATCCATGGTGGTCCGAACGCCCAGGTCCGATGTCACGAGCAGTTCTTCAAGATCCTCGAGCAACTCATCATCTATGGTTTTCTTGCCGTGGACCAGCCGATCCACCCCGCCGATAAAAGAGGCTCGGGTCTTTGTCAGCCGGCTCCGAAGCTTGGCCAGAAACCCAGCCGGTTGATCGTCCGGGTCCTTTTTTTGCTTTGGGGTTTCGGGAATTGTCGCTTCCTGGAGACCGCTTGGCCCCCGGCTGGAATGCGTGTCCTCCGCTTCATCTAAATCCACTGCTTGTTCTACGGCAGGATCAACGGAAGCCTTCATGTCGAGTCCTGGGGCATCCGAAATCTGGGTTATATCTCCATCAAGCTCCGGCGTCGGCGCTTCATCCTGCGCCGGCACGTTGTCTTTATCTTTGTTCTTCCGGAACCAACTGCGTAAACGTCCTGTCATTCAACTGCTACCTCTTTTAGATTCACCGAGACAAGCGTACTTACACCCGGCCGCTCCATTGTGACTCCAAACAGCTTGTCAACCACTTCCATCGTTCTTCTGCTATGCGTAACCAGGATGACCTGTGAATCGCAGGCCATCTTTCTAAGAAGTTTGTTGAAGCGGTCGACGTTCGCCTCGTCGAGGGGGGCGTCGATTTCATCAAGAAGATAAAAGGGAGAGGGCTTGATCAGGTACAGGGAAAACAGCAGCGCCAGCGCCGTGAGAGCCTTTTCTCCTCCGGACATAAGACCCATGACGGTCAGGTTTTTGCCCGGAGGCTGGACATCGATTTCAATGCCCGATTCCAGAACCCTCGCCGGATCCGTCAGCCTGAGCGCCGCATGGCCGCCTCCGAACAGAACGGGAAACACCTCTTTCAGGTTTACATTGACCTTGTCCAGCGTTTCCAGGATATTATGGCGGCACACTTGGTTGATCTTCTTGATGCTGGTATGGAGATCTTCGATGGAAGCCACCAGGTCGTTTCTTTGTCCTGATAGGAACTCGAAGCGCTCGACCAGAGCGTCATATTCCGCCACGGCCGTGGGATTCACCTCTCCCATGCCGGACATCCGCTCCCGCAACTGTCGAACCTCAGCCAGGGCGGAATCTGAGTCCACCTCTTCTACACTAAAAGTAGTGGCCTGGTCCAGGCGAATTCCATATCGGGTTTCAATGTCTCGAATCAGGTGTTCGATGTTCACACGGTTTTCGGCAATCTCAACTTGCAGGGCGGACAACGCCTCCTTGACTTTCGAAGTTCCCTGTTCAAAGGCGTCCGTATCCTCTTGCAGTTTCCTCAGCGTGTCTTCCGTTTCTTCCTGTCTTGAGTGAAGTTCGAGCAGCTTGTTCTTTGCAGCTTCCAGGATCTCGTATAAACCGGTGATTTCCTCGGTCGATCGCTGGTCCAGATCGAAGAGGTTTTCCTGTTCTTTTCGACACTCCTCGACTCGAGCCTGAAGGTTTTGGATCCGAGTGTCCGAATCTTCGAGAAACTGCTTCGTTCGCTCCACTTCCTTTTCCAGGTGCCGCCTTTTCTCGGTCAAAGACTGGGCCTCGAGACGTTTTTGATACAGCTCGTCCTTGAGCCCGTCGATGTTTCTTTTCAAGGAGCCGTACGTCTGTTTCAGTTCGGCCAGGAGTTCATCCTGCCTCGACTTATCGACGGAGGCTTGTTCCAACTCTTCGACGGTATGTTCAGCCTTCTCGTCCAACTGCAGAATTTCCTCGTCCAATCGACCCGCTTCCTCCCGGGTCACGGAGATGCGTTGCCTGAGAACTCGGTGTTTCTCCTGGCGCCGGAAGCTTTCTTGTTCCAAACTCTTCAGCCTGTCCTGTAAGCGTGATGATTGCTCCTGGAGACCCTCCAATTGTTCCATGTGGAAATCGAGTTGATTCCGCACATCTTCGGCTGCGCGTTTGAGCTCCGCGGATGCTTGTTTCAGTTCGCCTTCCCGATGATCGAGATCTTCGATCTCCCGTTTCTTGGCAAGAATGCCCGAGTGACCGTTCTTGCCTTTTCCGGCGGATAACACTCCGTCATGACTCACCATTTCTCCGGTCAACGTGACCACCGGGAGACCGGAGTGTTCATGAAGGGAAACGGCCTGCTTCAAGTCCGGTACTAGGCACACATTATCGAGTAGTCGCTTCGCCAGACCGTTAAGGGATATTTCAGACACCCGCACGTGCTGATGAAGCAGCGGGGGGGAAGTGATGTCCGGGGGCGGGTCGGTGGAACCGCACGACGCCTTTCTATGCGTCCGGAGAGGGACGAGAGCGACCCGGCCCTGGAATTTGTCTTTCATGTTCAATATGTTGTCCACCGCCTGATCGCTGTTTTCAACGAGAACCGCCTGCAACTTGGGACCCAAAGCGGCTTCAAGAGCCGTTTCGTACTCGCGGGAGGTATGAATGACATCCGCCACCAGTCCGACGACTCCCCGTATCCTTTCGGGGTGTTCGTGCGCCTCCTTCATCAGGCTCTTCACACCTGCGTCGAAGTACTCGAGCCTGTCCCAAAGCTCTTTCAAGGTGTGCAAACGGTTCCGCACCGCGTCCAGCTCGCGCTCCCTCTCGCGGGAACGCGCATCCGCTTCCGCCATCTGATGTTTCAACGAGGTTAATAGGGCCTTTTCTTCTTCCAGGTTCGCTTCGAGATCGGAACGCTCCTCTTCCAGATTGCTGACTTCATCGAGGGTTCGGGACAGAGCGCTTTCAACCGTTTCACTTTCCAGTGTCAAGTCTTCCGTTTCTCTGTCCAAGGCTTCTTTGCGACGTTCCAGTTCGCCTCGAAGGTCTTCCAAACGCTGTTTCCGGTTTCGGAGATCCGATTCTTTGCCGGTCAGAGCAAGCAACGCGCGCTTTTCACGATCGAGTCGCTCTTCGACCCGAGCCACTTCGCCGGCGCGTTTTCCGAGATTCGCTTCCACGGTTCCCAGCAATGCCGTCTGACTCTGCTGTTCAGACACGATTTTCTCGAGGGATCGCTGAAGTTGAAGGCTTTCGTCCTCCATTTTGAATCGCCTTGACTGGTGTATGGCAATATCGTTACGCGCGTCGTCTTCGCGACGTTTCAGGTCCTCAATCCGCTGTCTTCGGCGTTCGATTTCGTTTTCAGCTTCCTGGATGCGATGCTTTAGTTCATATAGCTGCTTGTCCTGGTCCCGAATGGCGTCTTCCTGCTCTTGAAACAGCAATTTAACGGCTTCGAGCTGCGCCTTGGTTGCGACCCATTGAGTCTGATAGCGCTCGCGTTCCTTTTCGAGCCGATCCGAGCGACCCCGAAGTTCCGTTCCCGTGCTGCGCAGTATCGCGAAGTCGTTGAAGGCCAGGGACAGCTCGAGTCCGCGGATGCGCTGCTTTATAATCTCGTATCGGCGGGCTTTGGCCGCCTGCCGTTTGAGTGAATCAAGTTGGCGCGACACTTCGGTCAGAATGTCGTTCAGGCGAACCAGGTTCTGCTGCGCCTGCTCCATCTTTTGAAGCGCTTCCCGTTTTCGATTCTTGTATTTGCTGACTCCCGCCGCCTCTTCCACAAGGGTGCGACGCTCCTCGGGCTTCATGTCGATGATGGAGCTCACTTTGCCCTGTTCGATAACGGAATAATTCCGGTTTCCAAGGCCTGTATCCCAGAAAACCTCGTGGATGTCTTTTAAGCGGCAGGGCGATTTATTGATGAGATATTCGCTTTCCCCTGATCGGAAAAGCCGGCGTGTAACCATGATTTCGCTGAAACCACGGTAGGCGGGGGGCGAGTGTCCGTTGTCGTTCGAGAAGATCAGCGATACCTCGGCCATGCCAAAAGGCTTGTGTCCATCGGCTCCGCTGAAGATCACGTCCTCCATCTGCCGGCCTCGGAGGCGCCCGGCGCTCTGCTCGCCCAGGGCCCATCGGATGGCGTCAACAATGTTGCTCTTTCCGCACCCGTTGGGACCGACCACGGCGCTCATGCCCTCGGGAAGTTCGATGACGGTCTTATCCAGGAAGGATTTAAAACCTCGAATTTCCAATTGCTTTATTTTCAAGGCACGGTCCTTGCTCATCGGTCCAGGGTGAACAGAGCTTACACATACATCATTGGAGCGAGGCTATCAAATCGATGTGAGTTTGTAAAGCTAAAATTCAAGATACGGTGTACTCGCCGTGCATACTATACTATATATAGGGCACTCAGGAGGTTCATCGGTCATAGGTTCGCCAAAGCGCCGTCACCCGCGATTGGGTTCAGCTTCGGATCATAGGCGCTTACCGCCGCGGTTTACCCCGAAGAAGCCCGCCGGGCAAAGTTGAGAACGCCGTTGTAAACGGGAGGCCATTCGAGTTAATAAGTCCGGATGGGGACGAGTTCCGGTTTGCTTATCCGGGTGAGCGAAGTTTAGAGGGTCCGAGTTCAGACACGTTCCGGATCGAATATGCGGAGAACGATATGAATGTCACGTTTTATGGCGCGGTCAGAGAAGTCACCGGTTCGATGCATCTGTTGACTACGGACGAAGATCGAATCCTGCTGGACTGCGGGATGTTTCAGGGCCACAGAAAAGAGAGCGAAGAGAAAAACCGGATTCTGCCTTTCGATCCCGGAATTATTACAAACCTGATTCTCTCTCATGCCCACATAGACCATTCCGGACGCATTCCGGTGCTGACGGGGAGAGACTTTTTCGGCCGGGTCGTATGCACATCCGCTACGGCCGATGCGTGTGAATACCTTCTTCTGGACAGCGCCAAGATCCAGGAATCGGACGCCGACTACCTTAATTACAAGCGGGTTCGCTCGTTTCTCTACCAAATGAAGCAGTCTCTTCGGACCAAGACCGTATCCAAGCGGATGATGAACCAGATCAAAAGAATCCTTAAGAAAGACGGAAATGAGATCCACAGGGAGGCGATCCAGGAGCTGATCCAAAAGTACCACCTGGAAGCCGTCCATCCTTTATACACCTATGCGGAAGCGGAACAGTCCCTGGGTTTTTTTGACGGCGTTCCCTATGAACATCCAATAACCATAGGCAAAGATGTGAACTGCACGTTCTACGAAGCAGGACACATACTAGGATCCGCCATCAGTATCATCAAGGCAAAAGAAAATGGCCGAAGCCATACGATCGGCTACACGGGAGACCTGGGCCGTTTCGGAAAGCCCATACTCAGAGATCCCACCTTGCATTTTCCGGAGGAAGACCGGGAAGTCGATCTGATGATCATGGAGAGTACCTATGGGAACCGAAATCACGAGCCTATTGCCGATCTCAAACCGAGCTTGCGGAAGGTGATAGCGGATACTCACATACGTGGCGGGTCGTTGATCATACCCTCTTTTGCCTTCGGTCGAACGCAAGAGCTGATCTACATACTGCACGAGATCTATCACGAAGATAGAGGACTTCGAATTCCGATCTACCTCGATAGCCCCCTGGCAACGAAGTTGACCGAGGTTTTCGGCCGGCATCCGGAAGTGTATGACCGGCAGGCTCACTCCGACTTTCTTGAGAAAGGGGAAAATCCGTTCTTTTTCAAGGAATTTCAATTCGTGACGTCGGTGGACCAATCCATGGCCCTCATGCGGGAGAGAAGGCCGCATATCGTCATTGCGTCCTCGGGCATGTGCGAAGGAGGGCGCATCCTTCATCACCTCAGGTACAAGATCCACAACGAGCAAAACACCATCCTTATTGTAGGGTATATGGCACGGAACACCCTCGGTCGCCGTATTCTTGAGCTGGGCCTGGATTACGAGAGATCCGGCCGGAAAGGACAGCCGCCGATGGTGACTTTTCACAACAAGGCATATCCGTTGAAAGCCAGGGTCATCGAGCTGGGTGGATTCAGTGCGCACGGAGACAAGGATGAGCTGCTTTGCTTCCTGCAGAAGTCAAATCTGCGAATCAAACGGGTCGCCCTAGTACACGGGGAAGAGGAACAGTCTCTCGCATTTGCGGATATCTTGAAAGGCGCGGGATTTGCCGTAACGGTTCCACGCCTGGGACAAGTCATACGGCTGCACTAGAGTGAAAGCGCAGAAATGGAATCAGTTCAGGTTTGCTGGGGGAAGCGTTTTGGGGCTCGCCCCTGAGGTTTCTTTGGTTTTGCCGCACCGCCTTTGGCGCAGGGGCGAGCATGAGAGCATTCAGGATAGGCGGCGTCATCCGATTCGGCATCCCATCGACCCGCTTTGAAACTTCAAAGGATTCCGGCGTATAATTATATATTATTCAAGCAGGTCCTTGAGCAGCCGCCAGGCCGTTATCTTCTGTTGGCATATCTACGGTTCCGGCGGACACATGCTGTTCGGGTCCGGCGTCAGGCCGAGGGCTTTCATGGGTTATCCCGGAGAGCACCCGGTTCGGAACAGGAAGACCTCTGGCTCGGATCGCGGCCGGCGGTTGTCATGTCGAGATGGAGGGAACTCCGTTCGTATGTGCGGCGTTGGGTTCATCGGTTTGTTGCTGGGGTTGTTTTATGCCTTTCTTCTGCTTTTTGTCATCCTATGCCTGTTAGGCAAGTTTGTTGGGGAATTATGGAAGGCCATCCGTAATAAATGAATCCTTGATTGCAGGATCGAATAATGATCGTCCGTTGAAGAATTGAAATCATCGAGGAGCATGGAAGGACAAGGCGACCCGTGGAGGACTGACCGCGCCGTTCATCACACTATTCCAACTATGAGGAGAACTCATGCTGAAGGCAAAAGACATCATGTCACAGAACCCGGTTACCGTTTCCATGGAAACCGAGGTCGGCCAGGTGGCGAAGCTACTGTTCGACAAACACATTAACGGTGTGCCCGTGGTGGACGCTAAAGGAAAACTTAAAGGGATACTGTGTCAAAGCGATCTGATTGCTCAACAGAAAAAACTCTCGCTGCCTTCGGTGTTTACACTGTTGGACAGTTTCATTCCGCTGAAGTCCATGAAAGTGTTCGAAAAGGAAGTAAAGAAGATGGCGGCCGCCACCGCCGGCGACGCCATGACTCCGAATCCATACACGGTGGGGCTGGAGGCGACCATCGAGGACGTGGCGACGTTGATGGTGGAGAAGAACTTCCACACCATCCCCGTGGTGGAAAGCGGAAGGTTGGTGGGCATTATCGGCAAGGAAGATGTGTTGAGGACCCTCACGCGAGGAACGGACGAATAGTCCTTTTGTCGCCGGTTGGGACCTTTTTTTAGGGAGAATGGAAAGACGGCCGGAAGGGCCCTGTCCGGCTATTAAACAAAGAGGAATCCGGAGGATGTCATGGAGCGTGCTGCGCCGATCAGGAAAATGAGTGCGGAGCAGGTGTTCGTACTTCTCGAGAGGGGAGGAGACGTGACACCCATCGATACGCTTCCGAGCGAATGGTACGAAAAGCGACGCTTACCTGGAGCCAAGAACGCTTGTGTATATGAGGTCACCTTTCCGGACCAGATCGAGGCCATTGCGCCCGACAGGGATCACAACATCGTCGTATACGGATCGAGTTTCCATTCTTACGACGCAGCGGTTGCCGCCGAGAAACTCTCGAGGCTGGGCTACCGTAGGATCTATTTACTCGAAGGAGGCGTGGAGGCCTGGCGGGCTGCGGGATACCCGCTGGAAGGGACGGAACCCGAAAAGATCGACGAGCCGGACATGACCATTCCCTTGGAAGACCGCGATTACTCGGTAGACGTATCCAAAAGCTCGATCGAGTGGACCGGCCGCAACGCCACAACAAGCATTTGGGTACGATCCGGTTGTCCAAGGGGGAATTCCGCGTACGAGACAGCGTGATCGAGGGAGACTTCGAGATCGACATGCGTTCCATCAAAAACGTGGACCTGGAGGGCGATGACCTACAGCCGGTGCTCATCGAACATCTCAAGTCCGACGATTTCTTTTTTGTGAAACTGTTTCCAAAAGCCGTGGTTGTCATCGAGTCCGGCAAGCTGATCGGAGACGCGCCCATGGGCGCGGCAAACTACGACATCCAGGGCAGTTTGAGCCTCCGGGGGGTGAGCGCGGACATACGCTTTCCGGCTACTATCGGACGTACGTCGGACGGCGCCATCTCCGTGGAAGCCCATTTTGATCTGGATCGGACGCGCTGGAATGTGATTTACGGCTCCGGTCGCTTTTTCGAGCATCTGGGCATGCATCTGGTCTACGACGCCGTCAGTATCGAACTTCGCGTTCTCTCGCACTAGCAGTCACAAGGATTTCGAGCGCGTGAATCCGTGGGCCCACCGGCGGAGCGGGGCCGCCGGCGTTTAAAAGAGGGGTAGGGGGAACTTTTAACTAGTTTCCCCCGTGAACAAGGATGCTATCTATGCCGTCAGCTTGCGGATCATCCAGGCCGCGTTTTCCGCCGTACGTTTTACCGTGTCCAGGCCTTCCTTATCGTTTTGGATATCTCCGGGCTTGAGGCCGATGCAAAAGTTCCAATACATCGATCCCGGTATCATCACATCGTTGATGAGATAGAAATTGTTAATGGACGTAATGGCTTCCACGGCCCCGGCCCTGCGCGCGACCGCCAGGGCAACGCCTACCTTTCTGCTCAGAAGACCGCCGTTCATTCTGGAAACGAGGCCGCATCGATCGATCAACGCTTTGACCTCGGCCGATACGTTACCGAAGTAGGTGGGAGTTCCGATCACAATGCCGTGGGCCTCGACCATTTTTCCGAGATACTCGTTCAGGGGGTCGTCCTTGATACCTCCGCAACGCCGATCTTTGTTTTCCATGCACTTGTAACAGGCAATGCAGCCGTGAAGTCCGGTTCCTCCGATTCGGATGATTTCGGTTTCAATACCCTGCTCGTTCAGAACGGTTTCCGTCAGTTTCAGGGCCTGAGTGGTGTTACCGTTCTTGCGGGGGCTGCCGTTGAACATCACTACCTTCATAATCGACTCCTCCTGGCTTGAAGTGAATCAAGGCGATCATACGAATGGTTTATCCGCTCGGCGGAGTTTCCCGGAAGGGTGCAGGAGGCCCGGCTATCAAGGGTATTCCGGTTCGGGGCCGGAACCGGAGCGGAGGTCTCGATAGGCAGGAAGCAGACCCATGCCGTGGCTGGTGAAAACGGCGTCGAGCACGGCCCGGGATAACGCTTTTTCCGCCGCCACACCTACTGCGTTTATATCCGCTTCGACGTCTCCCACCGAAAGACCGAATACGATATCCCCATCGAACAGGGTGTGCGCAGGCGAAAGAACCCGGACCAGTCCGTTCTGCGCCATTCGCGCCACGCTGCTGGCTGTGGCCTTGGTTAGGGCGGCGTTGGTGGCCACCACACCAACGGTCGTATTACTCACGATCGAGAAACTCTTCCGCTTGAGACCCGAAAGCAGACACTTGTCGGTATCGGCGAAGTCATGGCTGTCCGGAGCGGTTCGGGCGCCCGCAATGATGGCGCCGGACTTCGGATTGCGAATGTCCCCGAATGCGTTCACCACGGCGAGGGCCCCTACGATGATGTCCGGAGGCACAAAAATGCTCGAGGTGCCGATCCCGCCTTTCATAGCCTGAGCCAGTCCGAAAAACTTTCCGATCGTGGCTCCCGTGCCGGCGCCGACACTTCCGGTCGGCACGTCTATATGGGCATTCCGGCAGGCCCTGTAGCCCATCTCCACTCCGGGCCGAACATCATGCCGGCCAAATCCAAGGTCGAATACGATGGCGGTCGGCCCAATAGGAACCCGGGTTATGGTGACATCGAAGCCGACGCCCTGCTCCTCCAGAAATTTCAGTGCGCCCCC
>JACQYL010000005.1:0-31228 GCA_016208165.1 Deltaproteobacteria bacterium | reverse complement strand
CATGACGTCATTCACGTAATGAACGGAATGACGGTGGAAGAGGGCGTCGATTTGACGTGTTCCCGTGGCTGCTCCTCGAATATCCACGGCGCCAACGGCTCCCTCGGGGCATAGTACTACCGTGCATCCCGTCATGGCATCGAAATCCGACGCGTGGCCCACGCGGATGCCGGGAACGTCCGTAATCCGATTCGTCAGGAAATCCATAGAGCACCTATTTACCTTGACCCGTCAGTCCTTGCAACAAAAAAACCCCATGCAAAGATGCATGGGGTCGGGTCAGGGTAGTGAAGGGTGAGAAGGGCGTTCCATCGATAGGACGATGGGGTCAACGGACGGTCTGAATAAAACAACCTCCACCACCGCCGCCGCCACCGGTGGCGGCCGATGAGGAGGTGCTCTTTTCTTCGCTGTAGCTGGTCTGCAACTGGTTGTACCGGGCAGCGATGCGATAATAGTACACAGTACCATCGATCAAGGTTTCATCACGATAGCTGCGATCGGTTCCCGGAAGCGTGGCTACGTGTTCCCAGGTCCCGGTCTCGCCCGCTTTTCGCTCCACAATGATTGCCGTGGCCGGAAACATGGGCTCGTCCCAGGACAGTTCCGCGACCGTACCGGAAACCCGGGTGAGAGAAGTGATTTCAGGTCCTTGGGGAGGATCCAGCTGTAGCGCTTCCAGAATGTTGACCTTGCCGAATCCCCATACGGTATTGGGCACCCGACCTGTGAAGGAGTCTGAATCCGCCGAGGCTTTCAGAAAATCCAGGATCTTGAAGGGCTCGAGTTGGGAGTCGATCTGGAGAAGGAGCGCGGTCGCGCTGGTAACATGGGGAGCGGAAAAACTGGTGCCTCGAAATATGGCGTGAACCCCGTCGTCCACGATGTCTTCCACGGGAAATTCCGTGCGCGCGCGGGAACTGAGACTGGAGATGATCAGACTGCCGGGAGCGGTGATGTCCGGCTTGGTTCTTCCGTCGCGGGTGGGTCCGGTGTTGCTGAAATACGCGATCTGGTTGATCGGATCGTCCTCTTTAACAGTGTCGCCGTTCACATTGGTCCACGTATTCCGCACGGTGAACGCGCCTACGCAGATGCTCTTTACCGCATCCCCGGGACTTGCGATCAGAAAATTGTTGGTAGCATTCGGAGAGGTAATACCGGCGTTTTCCGTACAGAACTGATTGGCGAAGACCCAGAGGTGATATGTAGTATCGCTCGCGTCGCATAGTTTTGTAAGTTGGATGGTCCACACGCCCGGCGTGGGAACGCGTTGGTCGGAGCTGTTCCTGTCGAAGAAATCGAAGATCTGAATGAGCGCTTCATGGTCCAGGTTGTTGGGATTGACTCCGCCCACGGAGTTATCGATGTAGATATACCCGTCTTCGGTCCATCGCTGGTCCATGTCGTTGCTTTCGCCGGTGCTTGCGCTGCGCTGGAATCCGTTGGGGCTGGTGACGGTGATCCCCACGCACATGTTCGTATCGTACCAGATGTCGGCGCTCAGGAAGTCATTCTGGGATCCTTCGTTTCGGCATGCCGGAAGTTCAATGGTTACCGTGTCGGGGACCTGGCCACTGGCATGCACATACGGACGGGTAAAGAGCGAAGGGAGATTGTTGCCTTCGTTCCCCGCTGAGATTATGAAAACCTTTCCCGGGCCGGATGCATTGTCCACGGTTCTGGCGATAAGCGAAGTGCCGTCGTGGGGGCCGAACTGACTTCCCAGGCTCAGATTCACCACAACGGGCTTGCCCGCCTCTTCCGCTCGGGCCAGGACATACGAAATGGCGTCAATAAGACGATCGGTTTCGAAACCGCCGTCGTTGCTCCCTTCGACAATAATGAGATCCGCCTCGGGCGCCGCGCTCACATAACGTTCCGCAGGGAATCCGTTTCCGGTTCCCTGCCCGTTGCCCGCGGCGACACCGGCCACGTGAGTGCCGTGTCCCACAGTGTCCGCCTCGGTGCATTCACCTGCTTCGATCTTGGACTGAGAGCATTCATTCCCGTAAGTGAACGTAGAGGGCGGAGTACCATCAACGGTCTGATCCCAAACCCAAAGGACACGCGTCTTACCGTCGGCGTCCTTGAAATCGGGATGGTTCAAATCGATTCCCGTGTCGATTACCGCAACAATTACATCGCGACCGGTGAGGCCTGAATACGCGCCGAGGCTGCCGGACCGGGCGAGGTTCCCCTTAATGGCGGGATAGCTCATGTCCATGTTCGGCTTTAGGGTGGAGGGGGCTTCAACGTATGTGACACAAGGAAGCGCGGACAGCCCGGATAGGAGGTCGGCGGATATGCTTCCAGTGAGAACGTCGCCTACTCGGCTTGAAACACGAAAACCGCTCCGTTGCAAAACATCGTCATTGCATCCAGCCTGTACGATAACACGAACGAGACCGGTCCCGTCGGCGCCTACTGTCGTTTCCGCGCTCCGATTCGCCTGCTGATTGGAAAGCAAAAACTCCAAATTCGGAGCGATCTTGCCGGCATTGGATACTTCGTAATACCCGAACAGGATCAGTGCGGCCAGTCCGAGCACCGTCACAAGACGCGCTCTGTCGCGTATCCGTTTCATACATATCCTCCGAGAGATGTTTATGTCCCGGACCTCTAAACCTGAACCACTGTCGGAAAAGAGCCCGACACACGCTTTAAAGACCCAGGGACTACTCCAAACGAAAACAGGTTGCGCTTGGAATCCAAGCTCGTCCACGTGGCGCGCGGATTCAGAATCGATCCGTGCGAGCATGCGTAAACAATTGTATGAAATTAAAATATTGTTATATATATTAGGCGAATTTAGAAAACATTGTCAATACCTTTATCTGATTAAGTATAAATTATATAAATTTATATTAAACGTTGTCTTTTGCTCCCCCCGCGGCTGAACTCACATTGCCTCGTGCGCTCAATTGTGGTAGACGTGTCAGCCTACCTGCGATATCGTCAATCCAGCACATACTTCGGTGGAGGAGACAGATGGGCGCCGATACGAACGTAGTTATGGAAACACAGTTGAGCGGATTGAATCTCCTGAACCGGGGCAAGGTCCGTGACATCTATGACCTCGGAGATACCCTTCTCATCGTTGCCACGGATCGGATTTCCGCGTTTGATGTCATTATGTCGGACCCCATTCCGGGCAAGGGCGAGATTCTGACGAAAATCAGTGAGTTCTGGTTTCGCCAAATGACGGATTTGATCGATAACCACGTGCTTTCTTTCGACGTGGCGGATTTTCCCAAGACCTGTCGGCCCCATGCCGATGTCTTGCGAAACCGAACCATGTGGGTAAAGAAAGCCAAGCCGTTGACCATCGAGTGCATCGTGAGAGGTTACCTTGCAGGCTCGGGATGGAAGGATTACAAGAATTCGGGAAGCGTATGCGGTTATCCCCTACCGTCCGGTCTGTTGGAATCCGCCGAACTGGCCGAGCCGTTGTTTACGCCGTCCACCAAAGCCGAGTTGGGGACCCACGATGAAAACATAACGCTCGATCAGGCGGAACGGCTGGTGGGCAAAGAACGGTTGAAGCAGGTCCGGGAAGCAAGCCTATCCATCTACAAGCGAGCCCGCGCCATAGCAAAGGAAAGGGGCATCGTCATTGCCGACACCAAATTTGAATTTGGTGACTCGAACGGGAAACTGATTTTGATCGATGAGATATTGACTCCGGATTCCTCCCGATTCTGGCCACGTGACGAATATGAACCGGGTCGTTCACAACGCAGCTATGACAAGCAGTTCCTGCGGGACTATCTCGAATCGTTGGATTGGGACAAACGCCCGCCGGCTCCGAAACTCCCTCCGGATATTATCGAACAGACCCGTAAGCGCTATCGAGAGGCTTTGGAGCGTCTCACCGGATGACAGTCAGCCCCGCGGGAGAGAGAGAGAAAGGGAGTGCTATAGGACTTCCCATGGCTTCGAACGAACCGGCCTATCTGAATACCTACCGAAGCGGGACCCTCAAGGAGCGCGTCCGCGCGGCATACTCCGTTCTGAGGTCGTGCAGGATATGCGCAAGGGAATGCGGTGTTAACCGTCTGAAAGGGGAGAAGGGATTTTGTCGAACGGGCAAGTATCCCGTGGTCTCCAGTTATTCCCCTCATTTCGGAGAAGAAGATCCGCTTGTGGGAACGGGAGGTTCGGGAACGATCTTCATTACGCACTGCAATCTGTTGTGCGCGTTTTGCCAGAACTACGACATCAGTCATGAGGGGCAGGGCCGGACGCTGGCGGTGGCCGCTCTTTCCGAGATGATGATACGCTTGCAGGACATGGGGTGTCACAACATCAACTTCGTGTCCCCGTCTCATGTGCTTCCTCAAATATTGGCCGCCCTTCCCAGAGCCATAGACAGGGGATTGCGAGTGCCCCTGGTGTACAATACCGGAGCGTACGACAGGGTCGAGACCCTGAAGCTATTGGAAGGAGTGTTCGATATTTATATGCCGGATTTCAAGTTCTGGGATCCCGAACGCTCCCGAAGGTACTTGCAGGCCGGTAACTATCCGGAATCGGCCCGCAGGGCCATTCTGGAAATGCACCGTCAGGTGGGTGATCTCGAGTTGGACGAGAGGGGGATCGCCCGGAGGGGACTGTTGATCAGGCACCTGGTCATGCCCGGCTGTGCAAAGGACGCAGCGGCCATAATGAAGTTTATTGCAGAGGAAGTGTCACGGAATACGTATGTAAACGTGATGGCTCAGTACCGTCCCTGCGGTGAAGCCCGTAAGTTTCCGGACCTGGCCCGGAGCCTTTCCCCGGAGGACTATGACGAGGTCCTGGCCGGAGCGCGTAAAGCCGGGTTGATCCGGCTCGACGGCAGGCAACCGAAGCCGTTGTTTCAATGGATATAAGATGACGGGTCGGATTTACGCCATCGGAGATATTCACGGCTGTTTGGACCATCTCGATAGGTTGTTGGACACGATCCCGTTTAATGCGGAAAAAGACCGTCTCGTGTTCGTGGGAGACTATATCGATCGCGGACCGGATCCGTACGGCACAGTCCAACGAGTTCTGGAAATCAAGCGCACCCACCCGAAAACCATCTGTCTCATGGGCAACCACGAGCGAATGTTTCTGGATTTCCTATCAGGCAAAGACGCTTATTCGTTTTTGTACAATGGCGGCAAGAGCACACTGGAAAGCTATTCCAGGATAGGCGCGCCCCTGAATCAGCGGGGCGATACGCCGCCACCGGAACACAAGGCATTTTACGACCGGTTGTTGCTTTACTTTGAAACTGAAAACCACATTTTCGTGCATGCCGGCCTTCGACCCGGAGTCCCGCTCTTGGAGCAAAACGAGCAGGACCTGCTCTGGATAAGAGGAGAGTTCTATGACTCGAATTACGACTTCGGAAAGACCGTGATCTTCGGGCATACGCCGTTCCGGAAGCCGCTGATAACGAAAAACTGTATCGGAATCGACACCGGGGCGGTGTACGGAAACGTGTTGACCTGTCTGGCCCTTCCCGACTTGGTTTTCTACCAGAGTTAGTCCGGTCCCGAGCCCCTGGTCTGTAAAGAAATCACCGGATGGTATCGGTCAGAGGGAAACCTACCCCTGAGGATATGGGAAATTCAAGAAAAATAGGCATCACCAGCACGCTACCGGTTGAAGTGATCCTTGCGGCGGACCACGCGCCCGTTGATCTGAACAACGTGTTCATTCAAAGCTCCGTACCGCGGGACCTGATCCTTCGAGCGGAAGAGGACGGGTTTCCCAGAACCGTCTGCAGCTGGATTAAAGGTATATATCGAGTGGTCATGGACCACCCGGAAATCCGCAGCATCATCGGTGTGACGCAGGGAGACTGCAGCAATACGAAGGCTCTTCTGGAGCTGTTGGAGAAGAAGGGCCGGGAGGTGCTTCCGTTCGAGTTTCCGGGTTCCCGTGAATCCGGCGAAATGAGAGCAGCCATAGAGCGGCTGATGGGCTTGTTCGGCACGGACTGGGAAGCCGTGATGCGAACCAAACGTCGTCTGGACCGGATTCGGAGGAAGTTGGCGATCCTGGATGAGCTTACGTGGAGGGAAAACAAGGTATCCGGTTTCGAAAACCATCTGTTCTTGGTTTCGAGCTCGGATTTTGATTCCGATCCGGACCGATTCGAGAGGAAACTGGATGAATTCCTCTCGAAAGCCGAAACGAGGCCGAATGAAGCGCGCGCGGTCCGGTTGGGATTCCTGGGAGTGCCTCCTATCGTGAGCGGTATTCACGATTTTGTCGAAAGCCTGGGCGCCGTAGTGGTATTCAACGAGGTGCAGCGACAATTCGCCATGCTGAACCTGACCGATGACTTGACGGACCAATACCTGTTGTACACCTACCCCTATGGGATCGCCGAGAGGATCAAAGACATATCCCGGGCGATCCGGGAGAGAAATCTGGACGGCCTCATCCATTACACACAGAGTTTCTGTTTCAGGCAAATCCAGGACATTCTGCTTCGTGAGACCCTGCCCGTGCCTATACTCACGGTGGAAGGCGATCGTCCGGGACCGCTGGATGCCCAGACCCGGAATAGGATTGAAGCCTTCGTGGAGGTCCTGTTCTGAAGCTTGCAGCTGATGCAGGCTTTACGTCTGTTCCGCAAAGGGCGGTTTCTTGTCCAATCTGTATACGGTGGCCAGCGCTTTGGCGAGCAGTCTGCCTTCTTCTCCGGTGGCTTTGAGGTCGTAGGTCGCCGTCTTTCGAGTCATGGCAGCCAATGTGGCCTCCGCCTGAAGGCGTTCACCCGGTTTGGGGGCGGCTACATACGTGATGCTGACGTTCAGGGCAACGGCGATATTGCCATGAGAGTTGGAGGCGGCCTGAAAGGCTTCGTCCATCAGCGAGAAAATCGCCCCTCCGTGAGTCATGCCGTAGATGTTGCCCATGGTTTCAGGGTCGAACACCATCTCCACTCTGGCGTATCCTTCATCCACATCCGTCAGTTCCAGTCCGAGTTTCCGGGCAAAGGGCTCGTTCTCGACAGCCTCTCGCAGTCCGCGTTCGTATGTCGGATCCATAATCGACTCCTTTACAATTGCCTGAGTGTGTACTATTTAAACCGGACGCGGCCGCGGACG
Organism: Deltaproteobacteria bacterium; assembly: GCA_016208165.1. Taxonomy (NCBI): domain Bacteria; kingdom Pseudomonadati; phylum Myxococcota; class Myxococcia; species Deltaproteobacteria bacterium. Next base: position 24,134 of record JACQYL010000005.1, on the reverse strand, counting down.
CAAGAAATGTTTGGAGGAGATTCGATTCGTGACGGAATATCAGGACGATCAAACCTGTTTTGCCTGCGGAAACCGAAATCCCATCGGGTTGCACATGAAGGTCGAATACGGCCAGGATAGGGCGTTTTGCCGATTGAGGATCCCTTCGGAGTACCAGGGCTGGTCCAAGGTGGTCCACGGAGGCATTATCGCCACCCTGCTCGACGAAATCATGGCCCATGCGGTGCTTCATTTTGTCGGACAAGGGGTCACCGGCAGTCTGAACATCCGTTTTCGGTCCAAATCGCCGACGGAAGAACCACTGGATATCATCGGCTGGGTCGATCGGATCAAACGGCGTGTGGTGGAAGCCAGGGGGGAAATCCGACTTGCCTCCGATGGGACGTTGCTTGCCCAAGGCGAAAGCCGCTTCATGCTGTTACCCGTGCAAGAATTCGCCCGGACGGAGACATAGTGTCGAGGTGCGAAGGACGTTTTATCTTTTCTGCTGAAGGAAACCTTGAACGTTTCCCTCAAACTCCTTTCAGGTCTTCTAAGTCTTACCATACCGCATTCAACGGAGCGGGTGAATCACCCCAAAAGGTCGGAGTTCACGAGTATCGGGTGAATGCCGCCGACTTCACATAGACCTGGGTTCGGTGCACTCTCGCAAGAGGACGATCATGATCCGGAAAGCCGTCATCCCGGCCGCGGGTAGAGGCCGACGCATGCTGGAGTTCTCTCACGGTCTGCCCAAAGAGCTGCTGTCCGTGGGCGGCAAGTCCATGATTCAGCGAGCCGTGGAGATGCATGTCCGCTCGGGCATCGAACGGATAGCCGTGGTTCTTTCTCCTGACAAGCAGTCCATCCGTGATCTTCTGGCTTCGAAGCGGTTCGCTGATCCGAGGTTTCGTGAACTCCTCGATCAAGTCGAGTTGGTTTTCTTCGAGCAGGCGGAACCTCTTGGCGTAGCTCACGCCGTGTCTCTGGCCCGGGAGTTTATTGGAAAAGAGCCCTTTGCTCTGGTCATGCCTGACTGCTTACTGGTCTCGGAAACGCCTTTCCTGTCTCAACTCGTCCAGGTTTACAGCAAGCGTCCGGTGGATATGATCGGGTTTGTTTGGCTGGAGCAGAGCCGATCGATGCAGTTCGGCAACGTCGGCCTGCTTCGTGTAGAGCCGGTGGAACCACCGTTGTACCGGATTCTCGAGTTGAGCGATAAAGGCGCGGGTTCGGTGAACTTCAGTGAACCCATTCACCCGAAAGGGTTTGCGGGGGGGATTTACGGGCCGGACTACTTTGACCTGATACCGGCGGAGCCGGGTAGAACCGGAGAAATCGACGACGTTCCGATTCACCAGGATTTGATACGCAGCGGCAGGCTTTACGGAGTGGAGCTCGTGGGAATCGCCTTTGACCTGGGCAACCCGGAGGGGTATCGGGCCGCCGAACGGTTTTTTTCAACAAGCCGCAATTCCTCGAACATGAACGGCTCCAGATAAGTCTGAAAATCCGGACATTTTACCGCGCGCTCGCACACCTTGCACACTTGCACTGCTACGCGGGGTTGATTTCTCTTGCTTCTGCACACGAGATACTGATTGGTCGGCTTAGGCATGGCCGGTGTCCCGAATGAGCAGATCCCGGTCTTGGAGCCGGGATCTGCTTAGGATTGGTTAGTTGTGTTTGAACGCCTCCTGCCTTAGTTTCCTCGAACGTTGAGGATCAACGCCTTGGAACCTCGGAAATCGGGCGGATCCGTTGTGGTTCCGACCAGGACCAGACTGGCGACGGAAATGGTTTCGTTGGTCGCCACACTGAATCCTTGAACGGCGACGCGGAGGATGAATTCGGCTTCGCCGTCGTCGTCCGTGGTGAGAGCGAAGGGGAGCGTAGGATCGAAACTGGTTACCCCGGCCTCGAAATCCGGATCGCTGTCCAGCGTCAGGGGCATGGAAGCCAGCGGGTTGCCGTTTCCATCCTCGGCCGTCACCGTCATGGCGATCACGAACACCAGAGCGCCGTTTCCGTATGCTCCGGCGGCCACGGTTACGGTGACTTCGGAATCACCGCTGAATTCGACGAGGCCCTGGGCTTTGTTGATTTCAAATGTCTCGGTAATGTCGATGACGCCGAATACGGCCCGAACCAGCATGGTCGTGGTGTCGGCCGTATCGCCGGCCTGAATGACGGCAATGGCGTTGCCGTTGGAGTCCGTGTCGGCGGTTATGGTGGTTCCCGTGGTAGGAGCCACGTACTGGGTGCCCGCAGCCGCGGCGGCATTGGGGAGTTGGAAGATGATGGTCTGGCCGGGCGCCGGATCGCCGTCCTGGTTTTCGAGGGTGAATTGAGCCACCACCTCGCCGCCGACTCCCACGTCGGTAGGACTGAGCTGGAGAGCACCTGTGAACGCGCTGGTCTGGGGTGTCAAGATCATGGCGATCAGGGCGCTGGATCTGGCTCCGAAAGTATCGGTAACGGTCACGGTCATCACGCCGGTGTCCGTGGCCGGGTCGCCGTTGTACAGTAGGGTGGCGACCGCGTCTGCGGAAGCGAAAGTGATGTCGCCGAAGGTTACGGTACCGATGTCAAACGTCCATACGTAGGGTTGCGTGCCTCCCGAGGCCTCGAAGTTGATCTGGCCGGCGTTGCCCACAGTGAAGGAACTGGCGGTAGTAACGCCGTCATCGACCGGCGTAATGGTAAGTTCCAGTGGGTTATCGGGGTCGCCCGGGCCTTGTCCCGGTTCGCATTGGTTGGCGCCGGTCACGACAACGACAATGGAGAAACGTATGACTTTTCCCGTGGCCGTGTCCGTAACGGCGATGACGGTGTTCATGGCCTCCAGCTGTCCGGCATCGAGCCCGTGTAATTCGCTTCCGTCATATACGAGGATTCCGGTACTGGTGTCCGTGGGTGAAGTGTCCACTGAGAGGAACGAGGGCCCTCCCGTGATTTCCCAGATATAGGTTCCCTTGCCCACATCAGCCAGACCGTCTGAGACTTTGTACGCTTTGGTGGCTGCTACGCACTCCGCGATCGACCAGGTGAAGTTGGTGAGAGCCTGGCCGGTCTCAGGATCGAGAACCTGAAGGGGCGCGGCATCCTCGATTTCAACACGACCCGATCCCTCGATGTCCCCTATGGATGCCGTTATAACAGCCACACCGGGTTCACCTTCGGAAAAGAACGAGACGATGGCTCCGCCGTTGACCGTTGCACCCGCGGAGTCCGTGATCTGACCCAGCACGGCGAAAGAGGGAATCAAACCCAATGTAAGATTGGGAAGCAGGCTGTTCGTTGCTTTCAGATGGACGACGGTTCCGTCCACCATGGGGTTGCCGTTGATATCGAAGGCCTTGATGGTAATTTCGGACCTGTGCGTGCCGAGGCCGGGACTGGTGAGATCGCTGGCCAGGATTCGGGGCGGGTCCACTTCCACGGAAATGAAGCCCGGCTCCTGTGCATTGACGCCCAGGGAGATCATGTCGAAAACGTCCAGAAACACCTGGTAGGTTCCAAGGGGCAGGGTCTTGATCAAAAACACCAGCCTTGACGTGCCGGTGATGGTGACATTGATGGCCTTGTCGGTGAGGGGGGCGATGTACTCGACAAAAGCCTCTCCCCGCTCGTTGGTGAGGCGTGTAGCTTCAGTCAAAAGGGGCAGGCTGGGCGCTACGAAGGATCCAAGGGCCGGATCCACGGAAAACCGCAGTTCGGCGTCGACGAAAGGAACGCTGAAAGCGTTGATGAGGCGCGCCCGTATCTGAGCATGGTCCTGTCCGTCTCCGTTGAGCGACACCTTGTCCGGCGTCAAGAGCAGTTGAAAGGAGGTGGCCAGATCGCTGTAAAAGAAGATGTCGATGGATCGGACGACCTGGACAAAGCCGGGTACGGACACCTGAACCACCACGATCCGGGGGGCGGCCAGTTGACCCACATGGGTGAGGACGGCGGAAGCCACTCCGGCGACCGTGGGTATGTCGATGCTGGTCAGGGAGTTCGAGAAACGGAAACCGCTTGCATCGTCTTCAAGAAACACCCGAAACCGAACCACGGTTCCGTCTTTGACCTTATCGCCGTTGTAGTCGATAACCTTGCCGTAAACCGTACTGGACTGGGATGCCGAAACGTTGGCAATCTGGTACCGTACTCCCAGGACCACATCGGCGGGGTCTGAACTGCCTTGGGGCGGCGTGTCCGGTCCCGCCGAGGAACCGCCTCCCCCGCAGGAGATCAAAGCGAGAGAAAAGAGGCATAGGAGTAAAAAACACGCGTTTCTTGTAGCCTTCATAAAGTTCTCCTACTATTCCGTGCAAGGACAATAATCCACGTTACCGATGGTGAAATCCGTCTGCACTACGGTCGAAATCTCATCACTGACAATGCTGGAACCGTACATGGTCACAACTGCCGAGTACCGCGTGGGGAAATCGGGAGGTATTCGCTCACCGGAATCGAACTGCCTTCGGTATTCGTTTCTTGTGGCGACGTCCACCAAGTCGAGAAGGACAATAGCCGGCTGGGGCCAGTTGTCCGGATTATCGTCGAGGTTCACCGGAGGAAGACTTACGGTCAGGAAAACGTCTCTGGTTTCCAGTATAGGAGCTGTGTCGCCTTCGGTAAAAGGTCGCCGATATTCGATGTGAAAGCGGTTGATCGTGACCTGGTAAGCGGATCCGGGATTGCCGGGAAAATCCGCATTGTACATCCGGATCAGGAGCCTGTGGTTGCTGAACGGCTCGGAAGGACTTCCGGGATCGATGGGATTACAGGGCGTAGGATCGAAATAAGCGTCCACCTCGCTATTGAAAAACGGCTCATTCACGTCCGTTGTTTCGCAATAGATAGGGATCACCTGTTGGAAAACAGGATTCCACTGTCCTTCCGTTCCAGGGGTGCCTGTCGAGTCACCCCCGCAGGAACCGAGTGACACCAGAAGGATGAGCGCGATACCTGCCAAAAGAGAGCGTTTGACGTTGATCATTTTGTCGAACTCCGTAAAAGTGTTATTCCTGACGCCTCACACCTAGTTGAGGCGGAATTCGCAACGACGATTCGCGGCCCAGGCCTTCTCATCGTGGCCGGGAGCTATTGGGCGTTCTTTTCCGAAACTGACGACACTGATGCGATCAGCACGTACGCCGAGAGTTACAAGGTAATCCCTGGAGGCTTCCGCGCGTCGCTGGCCGAGGGCCAAGTTATATTCGACGCTTCCGCGTTCATCGCAGTGGCCTTCGATCGAGGCTGTAGCGTCGGGGTGTTCCACGAGGTATCCGGCCTTGAATTCCAGAGCGGATATCGCGGATTCGGTGAGTCCGGAATCGTCGAAAGCGAAGAAAACGCGCTCGCTTTCAAAACGATCTTCCAGCGATTTGTAGATCGGGCCTTCTTTTCCGAACGGAGCAAGAGCCGTAGCCTGTTCGCCTGCAGCGGATCCCGCCATGACTCCTTCGGGTATACCCGTACCGGTGATGATTCCCGAAGCGGAAGGCTCGCCTTCGGAAGGCATTCCGGCGGCAAAGCGTTCGGCGCCCGGGGTGACACCGGAGATCCCGGCGGCGCCTTCTATGCCTTGCAGATCCGGATCCAGGTAAAAGACGCCGCCCTCCTGAAAGTTGAGTTCCTTGTTGGCCTGAACGATCTTGGCCACGGATTTGATGTCAAATACCTTGACGATTTGGATTCGGCCGATACGGAAGTAGTAGTAACGTCCGAATTCGTCCTTTGGCACATAGGTGTTCCGCGCGTACACGTTGAAGAGATGCCCTATGCTCAACGGGACATTTTCGTCGAGCACCGTGACCGTTCTTCCGTTTTCTTTGTATTCACGGGCAATCTGAGCAATTTCCCGCGGAGGAAGCTTGTCCAGGTTGGACTCGCTGGAGCTTAGACCTGCGGCCTCCGGGGAAAGTCTCCCCCCGATGTCCGTTAGCACCATATCTCCGGTTCCGAGGAGAAGCTTTTCTTCTGTAGCCGACAGCAACGATCCGAAAAACTGTTCAGGCTTCTTGAGTATATAGTCCGCGGATTCGGCTAAGGCGAGGCCCCAACAGCAGACTATATATACGCAGAACAGATAAACGGACGCAGTGGCGGTTTTTTTGATGGACACCATATCACCCCTTTGCTCAATACGAAGGCGTTTATTCGGACAATGGTTGCGATTCCTCGGGTACTCTCAGGATCGAGGGCGTAATGAACATGAGCAACTCTCTTTTGTCGTCGCTGTTTTGAGTGGACTTGAACAGATAGCCGATGCCCGGAAGGTTACCCAGGCAGGGCACCCTGCGTTCGCTGTCACTCTTCTCCTGAGCCGTGATACCGCCGATCACCATGGTTTCGTTGCTGTCCATCAGCATGACGGTATCCGCCTGCTTTATACTCAGAACCGGATTCCCGACCTCGTTCAACTGTTCCGTACCGGGCACGCGGAGTTTCTCCTCCAGATGAATCTGGACGGTGATACGCTGAGTGTTGGGGACCACGGTGGGAGTGACCGTAAGCTTTAGAGCGGCGTCCCGGTATTCGGTTTTGAATGCTCCGAGCTGATCCCGGGTCGTGACCGGGAACTGTTCCCCCTGAATGATCTCCGCCTTGGTGTTGTCCAGTGTGACGACTTTCGGCGCGGAAATGATGGTGGCCCTGTTGTCGTTTTCGAGAGCCTGAAGCTGCGCGTCCAGGCGGAGGAGCGTGTTACCCACGATTCGTCCGAAGCTGACGCCCAGCCCCGAGGTGGCGGCATCTAGCGGGAGCAGGTTTACGATGGGATTGAGGGGATCGAGAAGGGTCCCCTGGTCCGTCGATATATCGCCGCTGGTGCCACGGACCCCGACCGAATTCCCATCGTCGAACCGGCTGTAGTCGCCTCCCCATTTCACGCCGAGTTCGCGTAAGTAACTGGATTGGACGGTTACGATGCGGGCCTGAAGGAGGACTTGGGCGATAGGTTTGTCCAAATCCTTGGCGATGCGTTTGCACTCCGCCACTATGGCCGGGACGTCTTTGATAATGAGGGTGTTGGTGCGCGAGTCCACTTCAAGTTTGCCGCGCACCCGCTCGGCCGACTTTTCCTCCGTGCCTCGCGCCATGACGCCCAATTTCTTATCGACGGGCCAGCGGGACAAAAACTGAAAGAGTATGTTCGATATGTCTTTTGCATTGGCGTAACGGAGGCGGATATAGTCCGTGATCATGGGTTCCAACTGCTGCAGGATCTCCTCGTTCAGCAAATGCTCCTCATCGGCTTTTCGCTGTTTCTCTATGGAGGCCTGGTAGTCGTCCATGGTGGTGATCCAGATGACGTTGCCTTGCTGCGTCTTGTGGAGCTGCTTGGCCTTGAGGATAGTGTCGAGAGCCTGATCCCACGGGACATTGTCCAGTCGCACGGTAACCCGCCCCTTGACATTGTCCGCGGTTACGACATTGAGATTGCTGACCTCGGCAATGAGACGGAAGATGCCATGAATATCGGCATCCTGGAAATCAAGGGAAATTCGTTCGCCGGTGTATTGAGTGGTCATTCCTTCTTCGGGAGTCAGCGCTTCGGCGGTTATGGGCGCCTGGACGGACTGGTCCTCGCGAGCCTTGCCGGCAGCGCTTTCCGGAGTGGCGGCGAGGGCGACCGGAGGGATCGACGTTGGTGTAGCGGACCCCAAAGCGGTTGCAGCGGCCGATTTAGGCTCTGCGGTTTCGGGGGCCGGTTTAGGCGCGGATGCAAGCCTTTCTTCTTCCAGGGGCGGCTCTTGCTTCACCGCGGCCGACTTCATTGCAACTGGAGGTTTTTCCTTCTCGGCGGTCTTGGTCATGGGTGACAAGGGTTCCCCGGGCTTGGACGTGTGGAAAGCGATGTTGAGCGTGTTAGGCTCCGTTTTGACGTCCACTTCGGGACGGGGACCCTGGGGAAACTCAAACACGACCCTTGTTTTGTCTTCGTGGCTGCCGATGCGAATCGATTCAAGCTGGGGTCGACCTATGGGCATTGTCTTGGAAGCCTGTACGTAACGGATGCCGAAAAGATCGAACACGAGTCTGGAGGGATTCTCCAAGGTGAATTTGTCCACTCGGGAAATTTCCGACGGTGAGGAGATACGCACCTTCACTTGATTTTCGAAGACGTCATACCTGGCATCCAAGGAAGATGAATCGCCGGCCGACCCGGTCGAGATGATTCCCGATTTGACCGGTTGGCCTTCGGACGGGGCTTTCAGAGCTTTGGTCGAAAGCACGGGGGCCTTAGTTGCCGCCGTACCCGGTACGAAGCGAAATGTTAAACGATTGTCCGTGCCGGAAGTCACATAGTCCACATCCTGATTCAGGGAAACGGTCAGACGGACACTCGGCTTCTTCTCATCCCCGGTTTGTTCGATTTGGACGTTGCGGATCAGCCCTTTGCCGGGGATCGGCTTGGAAATGAGAGATTCGGGGGAAGCCGCGTCCGGCAACTCTATCAGCAGACGCAGCGGATCGATCAATTTGTACGCCGTGTATTTCGGGGCGGAACTGCTATCGATCAAAAGCTGGGTCTCCTTGGCTGCCTCGATAACCTGGACGTCCTTCACCTGATACGTCTCGGACGGTTCCGCCTGCTCCGTTTCAGTGAAGGTTTGGAGCTGCGCACATGCCGTTAATGCAACTACGAATAAACCGATAGCCAACCACGAAATACGTCGCCTCAACATAATTCCACCTTTGTAATCCGTAACTCAGAGACCTGACGGTTATTCATTTCCTGAGGTTTCGCCGGGTCGGTGAAGTTTAATGACAACTTCCCGATCGACGGTTTTCCCCAAAAGGCCTTTTGTTTTTTCCGTAACAACAACGCGATCCGGCAGGATACGTGTAACTCTACCCCAGTTGGGGCCGACGAGATCATCGAGAGCTACGATATATCCTTTCTTATCCGGATCCTGAATGAGCGCTTTGGACTGCCCACCGCGGGAGTAGATTCCCACCAGCGTAAGCTGTGAGACTTCAAACTTCTGGAGAGGTGTCAGCGCACGCTCAGGTGCTTTCTCCTGATCCGCCGTTTTCAAGTAGCCGATGAACGGTTTGAAAGGATCGGGTTTGCCTTGCGGAGAATAGGAATAGGGGGCAGGGACCTCCTTCGTGGAGTCCGACGAGTCCGGGACAGGGGTGTCGGCGGCCCAGGACGTCTCACAGGCGATCCATCCAAAGACCACAACGTATAGGCACAACAAGGAGAGCCGTTTAGCAAAACTCATCTTCTCGGAGGTATTCGGATTTTGATGCGTTCGAGTCATGGCTTCCGCTACTTCTTCTTTTGTTTGGCCTGTTCCTTGGCCTGTTCGCGCAATCGGTCCTCTTCTTCCGGCGTCAAGAGACGGTACGCTTTCGCGAGTAGGTGAGCTTCAAGCACGACCGCGTTTTCTGTCAGCTTGGACGAACTTATCTCGATTTCCTCGAAATTCACGATACGTGACAAGTTATCGACCTTGGAGAAGAAGTCCGCCAGTTCCCGGTAAGTTCCCCGGACTTGGATTTCGATCGGTATCTCGGCGACTTGCTCCTTTAGGAAAGTCGGCTCCCTGGGGTTAAACAGAACAAAATCCAAACCGGCCAGTCTTCCGACCTCCGTGATATTTCTCATTAAATCGACAATTTCACTCTTATCCGGCAGCATTTGGGACAGCCGCTCGTATTCCGCTCTAGCCTTGTCCAATTTCTGCTCGAGCTGGGCCCCGCCCTTTGCTTTCTCTTTGAAGATCTTGTAGGCGTCATCCAAGCGTTGGATGTCGTCTCCGAGGGTCATCTGCTGAGTCAGAATCGGCTGGTAGACCAACAGATAGAACAGAGCTGCAACTACCACTACGGAACCCGCCAGGATAAGCAGTTTGACCCGAAAAGGCAGTTTTTCCAGGAATTTCGTTCCGCGCTGCGCCATTATCCTTCGTCCCTCACCACAAACGTAACGGTAAACTTCATCACCTTGATCGCATTCTGGTACAGCAGATCAGTCGAGCCGGAGGGCCCTGCCTTTATCCCGCTGATCTTGTCGTAGTCCTTATGAAACCGCTCAAAGTGCGCGCTGATGATTCCCTCTGAAATCGTAAAGCGCGTTTCCTTGCCCCAAATCAGGTCCCACGAGTTGGGGATGTAGCGCAACTGGGACTGAATGATCTTGACCGATTCAAAGATCGGCACCGTTTCAAGTCGTTTCACGTACTGGGTGATGGTTTCGTTGTCGGTAGCCATCCCATTGAGACGTACCCCCGCGCCCCGCATATCCAAGCTCAGAAAGAAGACCCGGTCCGGAATAAGAGAGGTGCTGAGTTCATCCAAGAGGCGAATCGGAACGCTGCGTTTTCGCGCAAGACTGAAGATGAGTTCCTGCTTCTTCTCGATGTATTTCCTGTTTTTCTCCAGCTCCTTTTGCGTTTCCACTATACGCGTCAGTTCCTTGGAACGGGCCTGGGCCTGTTCCTCCTCCAACCGCAGAACGGCCGTCTTCTCGGCGGCGTTGCGGTACAGGAGAAAACAAACCGCCACTGCCATCGTCATGGTCAACAGGTAGACCCATACTTGAAGGCGGAGGTTTTCCCTTCGCTTCTCGAGCTTCCTTGGTGATAAATTGATGCGGATCAACTGTCTCCCACCTTTCTCAAGGCCAAACCCACACTGACGGCGGCGATAGGCGCTATGCTTTGGAGATAGTTGGGATCGATCTTCTTCGGATCCGAAGTGATGTTCAAGAAGGGGTCGAACAGGTCGACGTCCACTCCGATCCGATCCTGCAGGAACCGCGAGAACCCGGGCATAAGAGCGCAGCCCCCCGCCAGGAGTATTTTCTGGATGCGCGCGTTCTTGTTGGATCTCGTTACGAAATCGAAAGCGCGCTTGATTTCAAGAGACCAACTCACCGACGCTTCTTCGAGAATCCGTTTCAACACATCGCGCTGACCGTCGGGTGCTTCGGCGGTCAGCTTTATACGCTCGGCCTCGGCGGCGTCCACACGGAAGCGATCCTGGATCTTCTGGTTGATTGTTTTCCCGCCTTGAGCCACCTCGCGCGTGAATATGGAAACGCCTCGTTGAACCACATTGATCTTCAGTTGACTGGCGCCGATGTCGATCAAAGCGATGCAGTCTTCTTCGTAGGGATAGTTCGAGTCATACGCATTTTCGAGTGCGAACATATCAACGTCTATGACACCGGCGGAAAGACGGGCAAGATTCAGCAGATCCACGACGGCCTGGACGTGTTCGTTACGAGCCGCTACCAGGATCACATCAGTGGACTCCGGCTTTTCCTTGTTCGGTCCGACAATGTGCACATCCATGGTGACGTCCTGGGCGCCAAAGGGGATGTGCTGCTCGGCCTCCCACTGGATATTGGCCATCAACTCCTTCTTGTGCGCATAAGGAAGTGATAGCTGTTTGATAATTACCGAGAATCCCGAAATCGAAGTTGCGACGTCTTTGGGACTGATCTTGAGGTTTTGGAGAAGCGTTCTGATGTGTTGAGCGATCAAATCCTGGTTCGTGGTTCGGTCTTCGAACTCCGTACCCGGGGGTAGTTGTAATAGACCGAAGTCGACCAGCTTTATTCCTTCGCTTCCAATCTTGAGTTGGCAGGCCTTGATGGTGTGAGAACCGATGTCCAACCCCACCAAGCTCTTCTTTGAGCGAAAAAGTGCCATGAACTAGTTTTCTCCGAAAACCGTCCCCTGGTCATCCAGGCTATAGCCCAGGGCTAGAAGGATCTTGCGTTTGGTTTCCATGCGACAGCTGTACCCCTTTTCGATGCGGTCGATCGTAATGGGAGAAACGCCCGCTTTGCGCGCGAGTTCCGCCTTGCTCATCAGCAGTTTTTCGCGAGCAGTTTTGACCCGGTTCTTCGACATGGCCACTTCCTCCGCCCATCAATTAAATGCGTTTTAAGCGCTATTAAACACTATTTACTTAATTCTGTCAAGTTTTTTTATACATATATATAATTGATATTAACTTATTGGTAATCGCGCATCGTTTTTGCGCTTGCTAAATCAAACCTCCCCTTTTACAATACGACGTTCGTGCGGCCGACAGCAAAATCCCAATGTGGTTGAGGATAGTCTCATACATGAAAGCTTCCGAAGCAAAAGCAAACCCGGAAAAGGTGGAAACGCAGGTTGTGAGGAGCAGTGCGAGGGAATATACAGAAGCCATTGCAACTGCCATCATTCTGGCGCTCATCGTTCGAACTTTCTTCTTTCAAGCCTTTAAGATACCCTCCGGATCCATGAAGCCGACGCTGCTCGTGGGCGATCACATTCTGGTGAACAAAATTCAGTACGGGATTGATGTTCCGTTTCTGAACAAACCGATCGTGGAGTTCCAAAGGCCAAGACGGGGGCAGGTTGTCGTTTTTATTTACCCGGTCGATCCGAGCAAAGATTTCATCAAACGGATCATAGGGCTGCCGGGGGACCAGGTTCGAATCGTCGACAAACAGATATACATTAACGGTAAGCCTTACGCCGATCCCCATGCGGTGAGAGGGGATCCCGCCATCAAACCCGGAGATCGGGATAACTTCGGTCCGGTTACGGTCCCGGAAGACTGCTACTTTGTTATGGGCGATAACCGTGATTTCAGTTACGACAGCCGGTTCTGGGGCTTTGTCGACCGGGACGCACTGAGAGGCAAGGCATTCATTATTTATGGCTCCTGGACGTTGGATCCACCGTCGTTCGCTTGGAATCGAGTACTGAAAAGGATTCACTGACGGCCGGAGCATGGGGGGTCGAACGAGGGAATCCGGACCTTTGTAGGACAGTTCAACGGTTTTCTTAAAAAACAGAACCTTACGCCTGGTACGGGGGCGCGGACGCTTCGGGATTCGGCTGAAATATACCTTGACTGCCAAGGACGAAACTGGTATTTAATTAAAAGCAATCCCACCATTTGTCTTAAGACCAAGACGCTATGATAGGAATCCGATCAAAATGAATGTACGCCCCCCTGGCTGTAAAGCGGGGGGGTTTTTTTTGAAGTAAGGATGCCATGTCGTCTTTTGAAAAAACGCATCTTTTGGGAATCAGGGATCTGTCTCGAGAAGAAATTGAGACGATCATACGCACGGCGGAGAGTCTTAAAGAGATTTCTGATCGAGACATCAAAAAGGTCCCGACCCTGCGCGGTAAGACGGTGGTGAATTTCTTTTACGAGCCGAGCACGCGAACCCGGATGTCTTTCGAGATCGCGGCAAAGCGACTTAGCGCAGATACGGTCAGCCTGTCGGCAAGCACCAGCAGTATGGTGAAGGGCGAGACTCTCATCGACACGGTTCGCAACATCCAGGCCATGAATCCGGACGTTCTGGTCATGCGGCATTCGATGAGCGGAGCGCCCCACATGGTGGCACGCCGGATATCGGCCTGCGTAGTCAATGCGGGTGACGGGCGTCATGAACATCCGACCCAGGCGCTGCTGGATCTGATGACCATCAAAGCGCACAAGGGGCGTATAGAAGGGCTCAACGTGTCTATAGTCGGTGATATCGCCAACAGCCGCGTGTGTCGTTCGAACGTCCTCGCCTTGACCAAGATGGGCGCTCGTGTGACGGTGGCCGGGCCGCCCACCATGATTCCCCGCTTTATCGGGTGCCTGGGCGTGAAAGTGACGGATAAACTCGATCAGGCCGTACGGGATGCGGATGTCATTATGATGCTGCGTCTGCAGTTGGAGCGTCAGAGTGAACCACTGTTTCCAACACTTCGGGAATATGCCAGGGAATACGGTCTGAACGCCAAACGTCTGCTCGAAGCCAAGGAGGACGTGCTGGTGATGCATCCCGGCCCCATCAACCGGGGCGTCGAAATCACGCCGGACGTGGCTGACGGACCCTCGTCCGTGATTTTGGATCAGGTCTCGAACGGGGTCGCCGTCAGAATGGCGGTTTTATATCTTCTGTTGGGAGGCAAAGCGGCGTGAGACTAGTTGTTGCGGACGGCACGGTGATCCATCCCATTTCCGAGCGTATGGAAAAGGTGGATCTGCTCATCGAGGAAGGAAAGATCAAGGCTTTCTTAAGCATCGAGGATGCCGGATCTCTCAAGGACTCGGGATCCGCGGAGATCGTCGACGCCGGCGGGCTCTGGGTGGCGCCCGGCTTGATCGACATGCACGTTCATTTGAGGGAGCCAGGGGAGGAATACAAAGAAACCATACGAACCGGCACCATGGCTGCCGCGGCGGGAGGGTTCGTGGCGGTTGCATGCATGCCGAATACCCATCCTGTGAACGATTCACGATCCGTTACCGAGTATATCCTTCAAAGGGCCGCTGAAGGTGGATTTGCCCGCGTCTATCCCGTAGCCGCCGTGAGCGTGGGGTCACGAGGAGAGCAACTGTCCGAATTTGGAGACTTGTCCCGGGCCGGGGCCGTGGCCTTCAGCGACGACGGCCGGCCGGTGTCCAGCTCGAGACTGATGCGCAGCGCCCTCGAGTATGCGAGGGCGTACGACAAACCGATCATTTCCCATGCGGAAGATCTTGGATTGAGTGAAGGCGGATGCATCCACGAAGGCGAAGTGTCCGCAATGACCGGACTCAAGGGCATACCCTCTGAAGCCGAAGAAATCATGGTGTATCGGGATATCGAGTTGACTCGATTCACCGGCGGGAAATTGCACGTGGCTCACGTGAGCACGGCCGGATCCGTGCAGTTGATTCGTCAGGCCAAAGCCAGGGGGATTCGCGTAACCGCGGAAACGGCTCCGCACTATTTTACATTGACGCATGAGGCCGTGGCTGAATTCGACACGAACGCCAAGATGAACCCCCCGCTCCGAACCGCTGAAGACGTTGAAGCCATCCGGTTTGGACTGAAAGACGGTACGATTGACGCCATCGCCACCGATCATGCGCCTCACTCCGTGATAGAAAAGGATATTGAGTTCGAACTGGCCGCCAACGGAATCGTCGGTCTCGAAACCTGCGTGGGCTTGGCCCTCCAACTCGTCAGAGAAGGAGTCCTGAACCTGTTTCAAGCTCTTCGGGCTCTTTCGTCGAATCCCGCGCGCATATTGGGCGTCGCCGGAGGGGCGATCGAATTGGGTGGAGTGGCGAATTTGACATTGCTGGATTCGAATGCACGCTACACGGTGGATCCGGAAACCTTTTTTTCACTGAGCAGGAACACGCCGTTTGGAGGCAGGGATCTTCAAGGCAGAGCGGTGATGACTATTTTGGAAGGCAAACCGGTCAGAATAAAGGGCGTGGCTCGGTAACGCCCACATCCCCGAAGTTTTCAAATCTGGATAGAGGCGTTTGTCCGGCACACCCGGCCCTTCGCTCAGCAGGATGAACTCATGGCCAGAATTCTTGTGGTAGACGACGACCAGAGCATGAGGGAACTGCTTGAGATTCTCCTCTTGCAGGAGGGCTACGACGTCGATTGCGCTCATGGCGGCGGGGAAGCCATATCGAAGATCGAGAAGTCCCCCTACGACGTTATCGTCTCGGACATACGAATGCAAAAGGTCGACGGATTGGAGGTGCTTCGTCGGGCGAAAAAAGTGCACCCGGACGTAGGCGTGGTCATGATCTCGGCGTACGCATCGCCGGAAACGGCTGTGGAAGCCATGCGCGAGGGCGCTTACGACTATTTTCCCAAGCCCTTTAATACCGAACGGTTGAAGGAAGTCATCGCCCATATTATCCGGGAACGCAAGGAAACCGTTCCCGCCGCTCCCGACCTTCATTCGGAGCAGGGCTTCGGCAGGATTATCGGTATATCGCCCCAGATGCTGCGCATCTATGATCTGATCCGTCGGGTGTCGAAAACCGACAGCAACGTGCTGATTACCGGCGAAAGCGGAACGGGGAAGGAGCTGATCGCACGGGCGATTCATGAAGAAGGACTGCGAAAGGATCGGCCGTTTATCACCATAAACTGTGGGGGCATTCCCGAAAACCTGTTGGAAAGCGAGCTGTTCGGATACAAGAAGGGCGCGTTTACCGGAGCTGCGTCGGATCGGATGGGGCTCCTGGAAGCCGCCAATACCGGGACCTTTTTCATGGACGAGCTGGGTGAGCTGTCTCCCGTGATGCAAGTGAAGCTGCTCCGAGTTTTGCAGGAGCGCATGTGCAAGCCGTTAGGCGGTGTTCGGGAAGTTCCCCTGGAAATTCGTTTTATCTTCGCCACCAATAAGGACTTGGAACAGGAAGTCATTAGAAGGAATTTCCGTGAAGATTTGTTCTTCAGGGTAAATGTGATTCAAGTCCAGGTGCCGCCACTGAGGGAGCGGAAGGAAGACATACCTCTGCTTGCGGAGTTTTTCCTGAAGAAATATTCGCGTCAGCAGGATAAGAATATTCGTAAGATCTCTTCGTACGCATTAGAAATCCTGAAGGATTACAATTTTCCGGGGAACGTCCGGGAGTTGGAAAACATTGTCGAAAGGTCGGTAGCCCTGGAGAGTTCGAACATCGTTTTACCGGAAAGCATGACCCTCTCCCATTACAAACAGATCAAGGAGGCCGGGGAAGGGGACACGCCTTTTCATGACATTCCGGACGAAGGAATCAACTTGGACGAGATTCTGGCGCGATACGAGGCGGATTTTGTGACAAAGGCGTTGAGCAAGACACACGGAAACCGCAAGAGATGCGCCGAACTGCTGGGCATCAACCTTCGCTCTCTCCGTTATCGAATGGAGAAGCTGGGCCTGAAAGGGGACGACGACTAGAAACGCTGTTCAATTCCGTACCGAAGATCCGGTTCCGGACTCTCGAACGAGCCTGCCGGGAAACCAATTCCAGAGGCCGAATGAAGTAAATCCGAGGCAGGGTCCCGGAACATCCCTATCCTGTCCCTTCGGGAGGCGGTCCCAGCAAGTTCAAGGGCGACCGCTCCTCTTGTGAATATCCGGTCTTATATCCAAACTGTTCTTCCAGAATCTCTTGCACTTCCTTATACAGCGTTCGGAGAGGAATGTGCGCCGGGCAGGCTTCGCTGCAGAGCCCGCAGTCGATGCAACGTCCCGCCATGTGTACGGCCCTGGTCAGATGAAAAATCGGATTGCTGGGCGGAAGATCCGGTTTGTGCATGAGCTGTTCGTCTTCAAGGGAGCACTCGTTACAGAAACACATAGGACACACGTCCCGGCATCCATAGCACTTGATACACCGGTCAAAAGCGGCCCTCCAGTACTGAAATCGGTCGGTCAGGGGCAGTTGCCGGATCTGCGCCACGCTCTTATTCCTGAATCCTTTGACCGGATCGCCCGCCACCAGAGCGTCGGGATACGGCTTTGCGCATTCGCAATACTCGGCCAGTTCCCGGGGACAGCTGACCCCGATGGGTATCACTTTATCCGGCTTGAGCTGATTCCATTTGAAGATCTCGTTCAGACCCCGTTCGTCGCATCCACGGACAAAAATGGAAAAGGTTTTCTCCGGAAAAGCCTTAGCCAGGCGAATGAGCACCTGATTGAGGGGATAACGACGGAACCCGTGAAACTCATTTCCTTTGTCACCCACTGGGGAGTCCGCATGCCCGATGGATAGCCGGTCCAGTTCGTCCGCACGGGTGAACAGATAGGGCCGGATGTGACCGCCTTCCTTGATCAGACCTACGAACCCACTGATGCGGTTCTGTTCCAGCAACTCACGGACGCGATTCTTGATCTGCTCGAGCATCTGGTCCCCCTTTTCAGGCAGCCCGCGATTTAAGGGGAGAAGGGCCGAGCCGGCGAACCTGCTCTACAAATCGGGTAATATAATGGACGAATTCAGGGCCCTCCGCGGACGAGATCCATTGGACCCGAAGCCGTTCCGACATGATGCCCGTGAATTCCAGAAGTTCTTTCATAAATGCGACTCGCTTGCGAGTCATGAAGTTGCCGTACATGTAATGGCAATCCCCCAAGTGACAACCGCCGATGAACACGCCGTCGACACCCCGTTGAAAAGCCCTCAGCACGTGATGCGCCGAGATGGTGCCGCTACACATCACCCGGATAACCCGGATATTGGTCGGATACTGCAATCTGCTGACACCTGCCAGGTCTGCTGCGGCGTATGTTCACCACGTACACATCATGGCCAGAATGATGGGCTCGAAAGCGTCTTCGGACATTGCCAATTCCTCTTCGTTGGATTAGTCGTCAGCCAGAACCTTGTCGATCTGCGCGTAGAGCTGTTTCGGTGTAAACCCCATGAGCTGAATGCTTTGACTGGGGCAGGTGGCGGCGCACGCGCCGCATCCTTTACACAGTACCGGATTTACCTTGCAAACCCCTTGTTCCGGATCAAACGAGATGGCTTGGTATGGACATGTTTGAACACATCCCAGACATCCCGCACAGGATTCCGGATTTACGAACGCCGTGATGCCGCTTGTGTAAAGATGTTCTTTGGACAATAGAGTGGCCACTCGTGACGCAGCCCCCAAACCCTGGGCGATGCTTTCAGCCAGGTTGGCCGGATACCTTGCGGAGCCGCAGAGGTATAGGCCTTCCGAAGCAAAATCCAGAGGCTTGAGCTTCACGTGGCCCTCGAGAAAGAAATTGTTGGCGTCCAACGGCACCCGCAAGAGCCCTGAAAGGCGAGGTGCGTCTTCGTTGGCCACCATAGGCGTGGAGAGGACCACGAGGTCCGCCGGGAGTTCCAACTCCTTGCCCAGAAGCTGGTGGAAGATCTTTACGTGTTCGCTTTTCACCTCCGGGGGACGGCCCACGTCGTAGTACATGAATCGGACGCCGGCTTCTTTGGCTCTGCGAAGCATTTCCTCGTTGGAAACGCCGTACATCTGCAGATCCCGATACAGTATGGACACATGGGTATCCGGGAACAAGCTGCGGATTTCGAGAGCGTTCTTGACGGCAATCTGACAACAGATGCGCGAGCAGTAGGGTCGCTCCCGTACGCGGGCGCCGACGCACTGCACCATGACGACGTTGCGGGGAACCGGCTCAAGGCCATCACTCAAACGCCGCTCCAACTGCATCTGGGTGATGACCCTTCGGCCGTCGTACCCGTAGACCCCATCGGGAGGTTGGAGCACCGTAGCACCGGTGGCGACGACAAGGGCGCCGACCTCATAGGTGCGGGCGCCGCCTCTGCCGGATACGCCCACTTTGAAATTGCCTATGTAGCCATCCACACTCTGTACTTCGGCGTCCGTGAGCACCGTGATACGGGCGTCTTTGCTCACGCGGTCCACGTGTTCTTCGAGCAGGGTCCCGGCATCCTTGGCGCCTGGATAGATCTTGCGGAGCTGATTCAGCAATCCGCCCAGCCTGTTCTGTTTTTCCACCAGAATCACCGGGTATCCCATACCTGCCAAGGATTCGGCCGCGGACATGCCGGCAACGCCGCCGCCGATCACAAGGGCGCTGTGGCTAACGCTCAGTTCTATGGAATCCAACGGGGTCAGCATTTCGGCCTTGGCCACACCCATACGAACGAGGTCCTTGGCCTTCTCGGTCCCTTTTTCTCTTTCCTTCATGTGCACCCACGAACACTGGTCGCGGATGTTGACCATTTCGAAAAGGTACGGGTTCAGTCCGGCTTCCTTGCACGAATTCCTGAACAACGGCTCGTGGGTTCGAGGTGTGCAGGAGGCGACTACTACCCGGTCCAGCTTCTGTTCGATGATGGCGTTCTTGATTTCGTTGATTCCGCCTTCCGAGCATGTGTAGAGGTTTTCCCGCGCGAGAACCACGTTCGGCAGCGTCCTCGCGTATTCCGCCACCGCGGGAACATCCACGTAGCCTGCAATGTTTGATCCGCAGCAGCATACGAATACGCCTATTTTCGGTCTTGGTTCCAAATTGGGCACATCCGTTCTCACTGTCTCAGGTTCTCGTCAAGCAGCGGCCTTCCGGCTCAGAACCACCTCGGCGGCTCGCGCCGCAGCGCTCGAGGCCTGGGCCACGGATTCCGGAATATCGATGGGGGATTGGGCGCACCCGCAGGTGAAAACGCCCGGCACGCTGGTATCAACCGGATGGGTCGAATCGGACTTGATGAACCCGTAGGCGTCCAGTTCGATACCCAACATCTCCGCAAGTTCCTTTGTTCCTTTGGACGGCTCGCAACCCGCAGCCAGGATGACCAAGTCTACGGGCAGATTCTTCACCTTGCGTTCCCGAGTGTCCTCGTACCAGACAACCGGCTGATGATCCTCGGATTCGGTGATCTCCGCGACTCGCCCGCGGACATAGGTGATCTCGGAGTCCTTTCCGCCCCTTATTTTGTATTCCTCGAAGCCTTTGCCCACAGCGCGGATGTCCATGCCGAAAATATATGACTGCGTGTCCGAATTGTGTTCCTTGGCAATGATGGCTTCTTTGATGGAGTGCATACAACACCAGCCCGAGCAGTATGCATTGAACCGGAAGTCTCTGGAACCCACACACTGTATGAAAGCCAGTTTGTTGGCGTGAGAGTGCTCGACTTTGTGTTTGAGCGCATCTCGGGCGATGACGAGGTCCTGATGCTCCTTATGAAGTTCCGACCACCGGACGACATCGTCCTGAGTTTCCAGCTTGCCGTCCGCCAGGCGATCGAAAAAGTTTTCCGAACTCATCTCATACTTCTTTTCGAAGGAGTCCAGGCTCTCGGCGAGCTTCACAATCTGTTTATCGAGAGAGCGGCAGGCCTCTTCGGCCTGCAGGTCCGAGGGGCGGACCACATGTCCCGACGTGGGGCCGCTGGCGCTCAACAGGCGTTCGAATTCGATGGCGGTCACCACATTGGGAAACCTGCCGTAGCCGTATTCGGGGATTCTTCCGGCGTCAAAGAGATCGTAACCGGTTGCCGCAATGACAGCGCCGACTTTCAATTCGAGGATTCGGTCCGATTGTTCGAAGTCAACGGCCTTGGCCTGGCAGACCTTAGCGCAGACGCCGCATTTCTTTCCCTGAAATTGACGGCAATGTTCCGTATCGATCGTGAACACGGACGGGATGCCCTGGGCGAAGTACTTGTAGATGGCTCGCCGGTGGGCCAAATTCATGTTGTAGGCGTCCAATACGGGGGTCGGACATTTCTCCGCGCAGGTCCCGCATCCGGTACATTTGCTCTCGTCGACGTAGCGGGCTTTCCTGCGGACTCTCACGGTAAAGTCACCTGCTTCGCCCTTAAGCTCTTCCACCTGGCTGTAGGCCAGCAGGTTGATGTTGGGATGCCGACCGGCATCCAGTAATTTCGGAGAGAGGATTCAGATGGCGCAGTCGTTGGTGGGGAAGGTTTTGTCGAGTTGAGCCATCTTTCCCCCGATACTCGGGAGTTTCTCCACCAGGTGCACCTTAAGACCCATGTCCGCGAGGTCCAACGCCGCCTGGATGCCGGCAATACCCGCTCCGACGATGAGTATGTCGCGACTCACGATTTCGCCTCCTGACTCAGTCTATGGTCCTTGGTTACGGTATCACGGCCTGTTCCGCCACCAGGTCGAGGAGTTCTTTTGTCCGCACCTCCAGTTCGAACGCGTTAATGGTGCAATTGAAATGAATGGCGCATTTGGGGCACGACGTAATCACCGTACCGGCCCCGGTTGCCCCGGCTTCCTTCAGTCGGTCGAGTTGGATGGCTTTGGAGTAACCGGAGCAGCTCTGCCAGGCGCTGGCGCCGCAGCACACGGCGTTTTCCCGGTTCCGCTCCATTTCATTAAAGGTGATGCCGGGAATGCTTCGGATAATTTCCCTCGGCGCATCATAAATACCGGCCATTCGGCCCAGTCGGCAGGGGTCCTGATAGGTGACCGTTTCGTCCAATGGGTTGAAAGACAGGCTGTTTTCTTTAATTTTCCGACTTAAGAGTTCTACGATGTGAACCACTTCAAATTCGAGGTCGCCGAAATACTGGGAGTAGTAATGCTTGAAAGTGTGGTACCCTTCCGGGCAACTGAACACGACCTGCCTGGCTCCGGAAGAACGTATCAGGTCGATATTTCGCCGGGCTAGTGTCTTAAAGAGGTCCAGATTTCCGTTCCAGAGCGCGTCGTGGCCGCAGCAGCGCTCTTCGTTGCTGACAATCGGTTCAACGCCCACCAGGTTCAGCAGACGCAGGGTGTTGCGAGCACCTTGAATGGAGCCTGCCTTGATGTCACGGAAAATCACATCGAAGTAAGGCCTGCACCCCACGAAGTAGAACGTATCGCTATGCTCGGAAACCTTGCCGTCCACCCAGGAGATTCGATTCTGATGGATCTCCTTGGAGTGCATGGCCATGATGGTCTGAAGCATGCCGTTGTGGGCCGGTACGCCGTGAAAGCCCGTCTTCTGAGCCTCGTCGCGAATGAGTCGAATGAATTCAGGAAAATTAATGCTGGCCGGACATCGTTCACTGCATCGCGCGCAGGTAAGACATGCCCAGATGGTTTCGTCGTTCAGCTTTTCGAGTTCATATAAAGACCGTTCCACGATCAGACGTGGAGAGAACGTGTCCGATACTCGACTGACGGGACAACTGCCCGTACATACGCCGCAATCCAGGCAGAAATACGTTTTGGTTTTCTGAACGATGGGATCGATGACATTCATGTCAAGCGGCCTTTGAGATTGACGGACCCAGCTTGTAAATCGTTTCGGTAAACCCTTTGATGATCTGGACAAATTTGGTGCTTTCGGACGCGGAAAGCCATTCCATCCCAAGCCTCTCGCGTTCGAACCCCAGGATGTCCATGAGCTCCCAGGTCATCCGGATCGCATTCTGAGCTTTTTCATTACCGTCCAGGTAATGGCAAGTGCCGAGGCGTCAGCCGCTCACGAGCACCCCGTCGGCGCCGAGGTCAAAAGCCTTGAGAATGAAATTGGGATTCATCCGCCCGGTGCACATAATATGGATCAGACGGATATTGGACGGGTACTGCATCCGGCTGACTCCTGCTAGATCCGCTGCCGAATAGGCGCACCAGTTGCAAGCGAACATCAGAATTCTAGGATAAAAGGGAACGTCCATGATCAGATTCCTGGTGTCGGTGGGTTGAACTGCAGATAAACATGGCAGTCGGACACGCTCCCAACCGCCTTGGAAGCTCCGAGACGCATGAATCTAATACCGGTAGCGTGCATCAATATACCCAAAATCACTCCCGATGAAAAGTTATTTTGGGTTTCCATTCACCGATTATGCCGGCGTATCCGTGAAATCTTTCACTTATAGGCGATTAATGGGCCTGATATCGGCCTAATCCCACAAAAACAAAGTGGGATTCACCTATCCGGCTTATTTAAACTTGAGCCGGCAATCACTTTTGAAACCTCCTTCACCCGAAAGTGTGGTATTCTCTTCTCGCATTATGATCCTTTCGAACTCCACGTCCGGTACAAGACCGGCGATGAAGCCGGGTCAGCCTGGGGACAGCCGCGTATGCACATCCGTAAATGCTTCATGGGCCGGACCATGGCGATGAAAGCACAGGATCGAGAGAGATCCTGTCCGGATGAGCCGACCGGCAACCATCACGACGTTCCGGACAACCGCACGAATGCGGCGGCGTTTTGCCGAATCGCGCACGATCCGGATAACCCCGAAAAGCCCGAACGGACCGATAATAATCAGAATACGATTCGCCGTGCCCACGCACCTCAGCGCTCGCGCATCCACGGCGAGCTTACCCTACATCTCCTGCTCCCTTTCAAGATCAGTCTCGATTCCGCTGGATCTCTCTGTACCCGTCTCACGCTCCCTCTACTTCCGAATCACGTGTTCCTCTCGATAGATGATGATGATCTATCCGGCCTCTGCCTGTTGAGTGAAGTCGCAACGGAGAAGTCCGTTGCTGGAATTGCATAAATTATCAGTCACTTACATCCTGATACTAGTAAACGAACGGTATTCGACACACAGATTCCTGCGTGAATCCGACAGGCTTCGGAGGCTTCGAGGGGAACATTTCATGCTTTTCTCTGTATTTTTGTATGTCGCTTTAGTTATCTTTGGAATCGGTATTTGCGTCCGGCTGGCATCGTGGTTTCGGTACCGAATAGGGAATGAAGCTCAGGCAATTACAGCTTGGGAGAGGATCTCTTCCGCTGTTTCAGGTCTGTTTCGAGTTATTTTCAGCGCTAAGATAGGTACGCTTATTAAGGTATTCTTCCTGGACGTTCTGCTCCAGCGAAAGGTGCTGAAAGAAGATGTCGTTCGATGGATCATGCACATGTGCATTTACGGCGGTTTTACCTTGCTGTTATTGATGC
>JACQYL010000004.1 GCA_016208165.1 Deltaproteobacteria bacterium | reverse complement strand
GATTCGAAAACTGTATCTGGGTGAAGAGACGGACGAGTGAACCAACGGTCCGTCCGATCACAAAAAAGGAAACCCCATTAAAGTTGGGGGGCACACCAACCTTAATGGGGAATAACCGGGCTAAATCAGTATAAATCCCCTTCTTCGCAGCAAATACAACTCCACGGTTCGCATGAGCACCCGGCAGAACCGCTTATACTGGGAACGAAAAATCCTGTCAAGGAAAATTTGAGAAAAAAAGCACATTCTAAGTCATCGTGTTTACACAAAAAAAAGTATATAAATCTCTACGTTTCGCGATCCGTCGGGTCGCCGGAGAGGTGAAGATCCATACTCCCGCTCCGGAATCCTTCGAGGTCAACGGTAATGTAAGCAAAGCCCAACGATTTGAACTCGCGACAGATGTCGGAGCGTAACGGGTCCTGTGCCAGTTGAGCCAGCGACTGGGAAGGAACCTCTATTCTCGCCAGGTCCGCATGCACGCGCACCCGGACGCCTGCGAACCCGAAGGATGCGAGAATCTCTTCCGCCCGGTCGATTCGAAGCAAGGTCTTGGGTTCCAGCAGGGTTTCATATGGGAGGCGGGTGGCCAGGCACGAAATCGGGTTCTTGTTCCACGTCTCAAGATCCGCCATCCTGCTGGCTTCCTGAATGTCCTTTCGGCTCATACCCGCCGCCATCAGCGGCGTCGCCACGCCCAGTTCCATCACCGCTTGTCTGCCCGGGCGGTGCTGGGTTGCATCCGAGGCGGTTGTCCCGTCCATGAACGCGGCAAAACCATGCTCCCGCGCCAGGAGCAGCCCTTTCGTATAGACCATTTTCTTGCACAAGTAGCAGCGATTGAACGGGTTTCTAGCCAGTTCGGGATTGGACAGAGGGTCCACGTCGACGAGAAAATGACGGACGCCCAGACGTGACGCCAAAGCCCGGGCGGACTTCAGTTCGCGGGCCGGGACAAAGGGGGAAACGGCCGTATAGGCCGCCGCCCGGTCGCCGAGCATTTCCCGGGCGACAAAAAGCAGAAAAGAGCTGTCCAGGCCTCCGGAGAAGGCCACCAAGGCCGATTCCACTTCGGAGAAGGCGCGAAAAAACTTCTCGAGTCTGTCCCTCGATGGCTCCGGAAGCGCCGGGTTTTCCAGCATACCGATGAGCCTGGTCGAAGGGCGATTGATGCTGTATCCCTTCACGGGTAGACGGCTCCTTTCACTTGCGCGGATGTTCGCCCGACGATGCACCCGCTACGGTTCCCCGGACCGACATCAGTCCTCCCAGCCGACCACCTTGTGTCCCGCCTGATTCAATTGCTCGATAAGCGACGTCAGGTCCATTTTTCGCAGTCTGAAGGCATAGATCGCCTCGGGCTCCCGTTCAGCGATCACTCCTACGCTCATGATTTGGCCTCCGCACTGGGCGATGAGGCGCACGGCGTCCTCGAGGGAGCCTGGAGCTTCTTTCAGAACAATATCCAACCTCGAGCTGCTCTCCAGCACACCCATGAATTGGATAAAGGATTCGAGCACATCGGCCACGGTGATAATTCCCACCAGCTGCTCGCCTTCGACAACCGGAAGACCTCCTATCTTGTGTCTGCTCAGCAGGATGGCCGCCTTCTCGACGGTGTCTTGGGGAGCCACGGTGATGGGGTTGGTAATCATAACGTCTTTGATGGAAATGTCTTCGATCATGGAAGGTATGATGACTCCGCGCAGGTCGCTTTCCGTTACGAATCCGACGAACCGTCCGTCGTCTACAACAGGTAGATGCCGAATCGAGTGGGTTTTCATTAATTGAATGGCCGTTTGGATGGATGACTCGCTGGTAACGGTAACCAGATTTCGGCTCATTTGTCGTTCGACTCTCATAGGCGCCTTCCGTGACTGCTGATAAGATTTCTGTGCCAAACAACGAGTTGGACAAGCCGGCTGCAAGTGATTTCAGTGTATTCGGTTTATTTCAACTTGGCAAGAGGAACTGTCTGAAGCTCGGATGGAAGGCGAACAGCGACCGCAGCCGCCACATATAGATGATTCCAGTTGGTTTCTTTGCTCAACCCGACCGCCGTCCCTGACACGCCGCTTGCCCGTTTCGCCCCGGACCTCTGCCCGACGGGGATCGCAATAGGGCATGGCTCCCCGGGTCTCCCGTCTCTAACGGCGGAGTCCGGCGAGATCCGTCGCCAGCAGGCTCCAGCCCCTCTTGAACAGCCACTTGAGAGAATTCGGTTTGAATTCGGCTTTCGCCACACCGGTCATGATAGGGCAGGTCGAGCAGTGGGACCGCGGCTTTCCGGAGAAGAACTCGCTCCGAAGCTGCTGGTATTTCGGGCCTTGCCAGATATCGGTCAGGCTCTTTTCATAGATGCTGCCCATCACCATGGATTCGTGATGGTTACAGCACGGGTAGACCATCCCGTCCGGGGTGACCCGGACATAGTGAGCCGCCTGAAAGCAGAACCTCGGGAAACGCTTCATCAGATAATAAGCATAGTCCGCCATTCTCCGGTCGCTTCGCTTCGATGTGTGCTTCCCGAACATGTAATGGATGCGTTTGTCCGCGCTCAGGATAAGACTCAAGCCTCTTTTTTTGGCTCTATCCACGGCAAGTCCCACCTGATCGAGGATCTTTTCGGGAGGATGGCGCCGGTAGGGATCGATGTCCCGGACATCCACACGGTGATAGAGTTTCTGCAGCTCGATTCGATGAAAGCCGAGATCCGCCACAAAGTCCACGTATTGTGGCAGATGGGGAAGAGTCTGCTCGATCAGCACGGCGGAAGCGCAGGTGTCCACCCCCACGGCGGAGGCCCTGGGAATCACTTGCCGGAGATTCGAGACGACCCGATCGAATTTCGCTCCCGACCGGATCCATTCGTACAATTCCGGAACGTGGGAATCGAAGGAAACCTGGAGGTACAGCAGGGTGTCTTCGATGGCTGCGTACCGCTCGGGCGTCATCAAGGTGCCGTTGGTGGTCACCGTCAGCCATATCTCATGTTCCCGGCATTTTTCAGCCAGGAACTCCGGATCTCCCAGGAAGGGTTCGCTTCCGCTCGACGGAGTCAACAATCCCAGGTTGGGACCCAATTCATCCACCGCCGCCGCGACCGTGTCTAGATCCAGCCGGGCGGAATCGAAATCGACGTCGACATTTCGCGGCCTGCACATAATGCATCGAAGGTTGCACCGGGCGTTGGTCGATATCTCCATATGCATGGGAAGGGCGGACCACTGGGCGACGCCGCTCTTCAAGTCCCGCACCATGGCGCTGAAATTAAGAGCGAGTCGGTTGGATTTGGAATCGGGCAAATTCATCCCTTTTTGTCGGAACTTCGTTCATTGATTTACTCTTCGCGTCAGGTATGGCCGGCTTCGTGAGAAAAACCTCTTCCACGTCTCCGGCAGCCATCAAACCGGTATGCCGTATGTCCCTGCCTAAGACAGGATAAGTCCGTCGGAATGTCAAGCGAAAGTTGGTTCTTCGGTCCCGGCCAACCGAAAGGGAGACTCGGCCCTACCTTTCGCCGGAACGCACCCATTCGGTACCCGGATGGTAGGTTACTTCCGAGGCTTTCCCGGACGTGGACACGGCCAACACCCTCAAAGATCGGCCCCGGATATCCCCCGGCAGCACGTCCATGGTGTATCCGCAGCGCATGAGGCGGGGATCGGAAAAATGCCCGGACACATCGGGACGGTCGTGGAAGGCGAGAGTCCCCTGGATAAAGTCACGGCCCGCAAAGACCACTACGGCGGCGGGAAGCCGCGCTTCGGATACCTCGGCGGCCCAACCTATGAGATGAACAGCACCGTTGTCCGAGCGGGCCGTTTCCAACCAGCCTTCGACGGCTCCTTCTTCGATGGGGATGGATGCGCCGTCGGAACATACGATCCGTTCCCGATCTTCCACGGACTCAAGAGTGCACGACACCTCGTCAAGGCCGGATTTCACGAAGCCGGAAAAGACGGTGCGTGCGTCAAAGGACGACTCCCCGGCGTTTCGAAGCCATTCCGTATGAGGTTGATAGCTCAACTCGGAAGCTTGTCCTGCACGCGACACGGCCAGCACGCGAATCGGTCTTCGCTCGAATAGACGCCTCGGCAATCGGAAAACAAACCCGCATCCAACCAGGCGCGGATTATTGAAGTGGGATGCCACATCCGAGCGCTCCCGGTTCGTCGTATCGGCGTAGATGCATTGGTCCCCTGCGAGCAACGCAATCTCCCGGGCCGGCTCTCCCGAGGCCAGGTCCGCCGACCAGCCTTCCAGGCGAACGTAGTCTGATTCCGGGACGGCCGCGTCCACCCATCCCTTCAAACTACCGGGAAGGATGGGCATGGACTTGCCGTGGATGTCGATGAGATACTCCGATTCCCCTTCCTTTTTGAAGGAGAAAAGCAGGTCCGCATTACTTTCGATACGGGCCAATTTCACCACTTCGCTTGCCCCATGCACCAGGTAGGCCTCGATCCGGTTTCTGCCAGGAAAAAAGCAGGAATCCGATACCACGGCGGAAAAGGTCGCGCGATTACCGTCATGGGTCTCCAAAGCGGGATTCAGCTCTGCGTAAAACGTCTTGCGGTCAAAATGGACATACATTTCGGTGTTCGGTTCGAGTTGGAACTCGGCCGGGCGTCTTCCGATCAGGTTGTGCGATGAAGGTGCTTCAGGAAAAAGCCCCCGTTCCCGGCCCGAGCCGAAACGGGCCAGTTGCCTTTGCAGGCTCTCGAGCTTCGCGGCCTGCTCCGGGGCGAACGTCAGCTTCCGGAGGTCTTGCCGGTACAGGGTCTTCTCGGCGCGTTCCTTTCTCGACGGATCGAAAGGCGAGGCGCCGTCCACCGTCCAGGGGATCTTCATTCCCAACAAATGGGCCAGCGCCGGCAGAACGTCCACCGTCTCCATGTTGCTGTCGTCTATTACGCCTTGTCGCTGCCCCGGAGCCTTTATCATGAGCAGCACGTTCAATATGTCGGAGAGGTTTGCAGGAGAGGCGAGCCTGCGGCTTTCTCCCGGTATGAAGCTGACTCCATGGTCCGACGTCACTAGAATGGCCGCTCGATCATACAACCCCTGTTCTTTCAGACGTTGGATAAGGCGGCCCAGAAGACGGTCTACAAACTCCAACTGGAGCAGATACCTTTGATGGGCCCGGATAACCGGCCATTCATCCCGGCGCCAGGTTTCCGTGTTGGGCAATAGTCCCATAACGCCGTTTGTAAGTGAATACTTCCGCCCGGACGGAAGATATTCGTAAGGGCAATGGGGAAGCATGGAATGATTGAAATACAACGTCGGCTTTTCGCTGCGTCCGATGCGATCCACGAATTCCAAGAACTGACGGCGCCGGTCTCGCTTGAGTTCCTCTTTCGCCCTGTCCACGAAGAAACCGCTCCAATTATGGTTGATGGGCGGGAGCATCCGCGTGAGTTCGTGGGGTAGAATCAAGTGTAGGTAAACGAGCCGAGCGTCCACAAACAACGATGAGATACGCGCCTTGAGGGGTTCCCGGTCAGACCCACCGTCAAGCAGGGAACGGGGGCACAACTCGGTGACGGGCTCCACCACTTCGAGGCGATAGGATTCACCCAGCAGCGTGAACAGGTTGTTCGGAAACTCGGAGGCCACGGGAAGACGGCGCTCGGTGGGATATCTGCCGGTGAGCAGGGCCGGGAGCGCTGTTTCCGTTACCTCGACCACGGTGGTTGCGTTCCGGAACCAGGTGGCGTTCTCCGCCAAAGCGGCGAAATTGGGAAACCGTACCGGATCGATGTGTTGACGTTCGTCCATGAGCGAGACGGAGGACATTTCGTCGAGCACGAGCATGACGATGGGCGGGGTGGAACCCAATCCCGTCGAGTGAAGCACCGGTTCCACTCGAAAGAGAAGCCGATTTACCGGGGAATGGAACAGAAAAAGCGCCGGGAAGATGATCACTGCGGGAGCGAGCACGGACACGAACATCCTCGCGGCTCGAAATCGAACATAGGCAAAAGCGAATACCAGACCCGCAACGGCCGCGGCCGTCAACAGGGGTCCGATCGCGAAAAAGTTCGCTCGTTTAAGGGCGGGAAGGATAATCAGGGCCACGAGGACGCCCACGAAGAATAGGTGGCAGGCTTTTCGCGCCTTCGAGTTAACCAGGCCCACGGCGATCTCGATCACGACCGGAACCAACGGGACGGCCAGGCTGAGAACGGCCGCAAGAATCATAATATCGATGGGTTCCGATCGCCGCGCCACGAAAAATTCGGCCTGCCGGCCGAGGAGATCGAATATGGGCTGGGCCACGGCAAATGCACTGAGCGTGAACAGATGCAGAAAGTCTAAGATTTGGGTTCGCGTGCGGTTCATATCAGGTATGATCTTCTCGATCCTTTAGCCCGTGACGAATCGCATAGAGGGCTTTGCGGGAGAAGGTGAAAACGGCTTGCAGAATTTCCAGCGAGGTCCTTCGGATAAACCGGTGGACCACGCCCGCTTTCATGCCGGATCGGTCGTGGGTGGACTCCCCCTGATGCCCCTCTTTTCCAAGTTGCTGCTCGCGGTCGTTTCCAACGATATGCGAAATCCGACGAGGCATAGCCTCGGCCCGATTGGCAGCGAGTATCCTGGCGTGGATGTCTTTAAGCACGGCCACGGGGGATTTGCCGGAGTAGCTTCGGGTATCGAGAAATTTCGCATAACCCGAGAGTTGAGATTGGTCAACCTCAATGACACCGTCATTTATATCGTTAACACATTCCTGCACAATCCGGTTCGCCATTTCGACATCGCCATACATCCTCATCTGATAATCGGCCATCTCCATCCTGTAGCTGAACTGTCGATACTTTCTATCTTTTAGAATTCCACATGAACCCAGATTGATTCGGTTTATATCAAACCCACCACATCCTTCTATAAGGTCATGAACCATATCCAGTTTCTCTATATCACACGATTCAAAAATATTATCCCATTTGGTAGGAAGTCGACCCCGATGGGATAAGAACATCAGATTGAAGCCCAATTCTTTGACCAATTCAATCACTTTGTCGATTTCGTGCGCATTCTTGGAAGTGATAACGCAACCCAAGTTAACCACCTCTATCTCGCCTTTATTCAGCAAATCAGCCACATATACTAGTTTTTTATGGACGTTTTCCCACTTTGACCCTCTTCTGATGCTTTCATAGGTTTGTTTGGTGGCTCCGTCGACGGAAACCGACAGTACAATTTTATTGTGTTTGATTTCATCCCATATCTTAGGCGTAAAGAGAGTTAGATTGGAGATCAAATTTACGGTAATTCCATGGGAAGAAAAGAAGTCCGAGCGCAATAGATCGATAAATTCATCGAACAAAAACACCTCTCCCGCACCGGAAACAGTAATGCTTTGCAGATGGCCGGCCAGCGCAATTTCCCTAATGTTAACCACTGCATCGTGAACCGCCTGTTTGTCAACCGGTTTGATATCCTTACGACACATGATACATCTCAGATTGCATCCATCATTAACGTCGTAGACCAAATCGGAAGCTCCAAAGTCCAGTTCCATCCGACGATTATTGATGGCCCGTATGACCTCCAGGCCGGGCGGGATCTGCCGATCGGTACCGTTTAAATAAGGACAAATCGATTCCCGGCAGAATTTCTTATGATTATCTTTGATAAAAGCTTCACGATAGCGACGTATTTTCGGTCCGTTCCACAGCTGGTCATAAGACTGTTTTTTTATATCGCCTATCGAGTAATTGGGGCTCCCTAACCAACTGGGGCATTGACAGGTGTGCACCTGCCCGGATGTTCCGATATAAAGATTATTCCAAGGGAAATAGCATCTTATGGAGATTTGATCGGAATTCCGCACAAGGATGGGGCTTTCAGATAATTCGACGTCGGTTCCCGATACTCTAGTGCTAATCATGTGAATTGCATCATCGTCGGGTACGCAATTAGACATATCATAGTGAAAGGAATGCCTTCCGTCGCCTTTTCCGGCTTTCAGCAAATCTTCACGATACTCGTAAGATGGAACACGGGTAACAAGCATATTGTCGACAAATAGATCAACCGCCACGGGTACGGTCGGTTCAGATGGTTTATAACACCATCCATACAACGTCCTATCTTTCAACCCGTCGAGGTAACCTTCGTATGCTGATTCCTTGGTCATAATCCTTTAACACCTTGCCACTTGACATTTGGTGGAAGAATTGCTCACGGCCACCATGTCATTGCTTGGTTCTCCACCTTCGGGGTCCCCGTTGTCCGAACGATCGTTCGGCGTGGCGTCTTGTAACGGCACGGGCCTTGAAAAGATGGTTCGTCTATTGCGACCAATTTCATGAGCGAAAAAAAACGGTCAGACCCGGTCTTAAGGGTGGGAGGAGTGTCTGCATAGACCGCTCGATTGCGTTTGTGCAAAGGTGCGGCCAATAGCTGCAAAATGCTTTCCTCCATACGGAAAGACCCACGTTTAGCCCATAATTCACGAGCTCACCCATGGTATACTCCCGAATATGGCCTTTGAATTCAAAATCCTCTCGAAGTAATTCGAAGGGATTCAACCCTCGAAGCATCATCAGTCGCTTATTCAATGATACGGCATTGGGCGTTTGTATCAAAAGACCACCTTCAGGCTTTTTCAACAAGGCTACCAACAGGCTCAGTACATGATTTGGGGAGATGTATATGTGCTCGATTGTTTCACAAAAAAGTATCAGATCGAAGGGAGCCTTGTTAAAAACGACCGGTTTATTGTCTATACTGTCCACAAGATTGTATCGAACGTGTTCATCGACCAGATCTAAGGGCATCAGCTTTGGATATTCGTATCCCAGTGTCGAAACCGATACCTCCGGCATAATGAATTCCTTTACACATCTCGTCAGAAAGTGAGGGCCTACGTCGAGTATCTTGTGAACGGTATGCTGATTGCAAAACTCCTGGACCAGGTTTACCACATACGACAATCGGATGGCCTGTGTATCGAGGTAGTGCCGCTCTCGATCAAGCAACTCGACGTTGGAAAACAGAGATCTGATGTCGTCGGCTTGAATCATACGATTGCTCACTGAGATACACGGCCGGTTCATTCCACATGCAGGCCCGGACGGGACCGAATGGAAGTACGCATCAACCGGTAAACGCCAGAGAAAAGGCATTCTTCAGACAAAGGTTCCCTGCAAACCCGGACATTCAACGTTGCCGGAGTGGAGAAGACACACTTCTCCGTCTCTTCTTACAGAAAACCCGATTAGGTGGGCCGGCTCTATTTCTAGAGCAAGGTAAGAATACGCCTCTAGGCTATCCCCGAGCTGTGCGGGATGTCAACACGTTTACATGGCAAAACAGTGACAACCGATGTGTCCGTCCTCCGGCGGTGGTGACCGTGCGAGGTTCGTCCTCCCGGCCAAGCCCAGTAAAACGTCGCCTGAGGCTCGATCCGGAATCGCCTGTATTCAATCGATTTTTCCGGATTCCGGATCTCACTGCGCTCGTCCGGAAGGACGTTTCTGGAGTAGCGACAGAGTCTCAGTACGCGAGGGCCTATCACAGGCCCAGGTAGGTTTTTCGGATATGCGGGTTATCCAGGAGCTCCTGGGCGGCTCCGCTGAGGGCTATTTCCCCGTTTTCCAGAACATAGCCTCTGGCCGAAAGGGAAAGAGCGTGAAACACGTTCTGCTCGATGAGGAGAATCGACGTTCCATGCCGATGGATTTCG
The DNA here is from genome assembly GCA_016208165.1 of Deltaproteobacteria bacterium. NCBI lineage: Bacteria > Pseudomonadati > Myxococcota > Myxococcia > Deltaproteobacteria bacterium. Next base: position 22,331 of record JACQYL010000004.1, on the reverse strand, counting down.
CGTACGATCTCGAAGATGGTGCTTACGAGCAAGGGCGCAAGGCCTAATGAAGGCTCGTCCAGCATCATGAGTGAGGGTCCGGACATCAGTCCCCGGCCGATGGCGAGCATCTGCTGCTCGCCGCCGCTCAAGGTGCCGGCCTTCTGCTCGAGGCGTTCCTTCAACCTCGGGAAGAAGCCGAATACCTGTTCCAGTGTTTCGAGTGTGGCTTTTTTCGTGCGCGGAAACTGGGTGCCCATCTCGAGGTTTTCGAGAACGGTCATGTTGGGGAAGAGCTGCCGCCCCTCGGGCACATGACTGATGCCGCTCTCCACAATGGCTGAAGTGGACGAACGGGTAATCTCAATTTCATTGAACTCGATCTTCCCGGTTCGGGGTCGCCTGATGCCGGAGATGGCGCGCAGCGTGGTGGACTTCCCCGCGCCGTTGGACCCGATCACGGAAACGGTTTCCCCCTGGCGCACCTCGAGGCTGACATTGCGGAGCGCCGGCAGGTCGCCATAGAACACATTGATCTCACGCACGTTCAGCAACCACAAACTCCTTCCCTAAATACGCCTCGATCACCGTTGGGTTCTTCACGATTTCATCCGGAGAACCTTCGGCGATCATCTCACCATAGTTGATCACGATGACACGTTGAGACAGGGCCATGACCCCGCGCATCACATGCTCGATGAGGAGAATGGAGACGCCCGATCGGTTGACCTGAAGGATCAGATCGATGAGTTCATCGACCTCCGTGGGATTCAGTCCGGCCATCACCTCGTCCAGAAGGAGCACTTTGGGCTTCGTGGCAAGCGCTCTGGCCAGTTCGAGCCGCTTTCTGAGCGGCAGGGGCAGACTCTGGGCCTCGAGATGCGTCACTTCGCCCAGGCCCACGAAGTCGATGATGGATCGGGCCCGGGCCCGGGCCTGGGACACCGAGCCGATTCGCGCCAGGGCCCCCACCAGTACGTTGTCAAGCACCGAAATGTTCAGAAAGGGCCGTACGATCTGGAACGTACGCACGAGACCGCGCCGGCAGATGTCGTGGGGCTTCAGACCCAGAATGGGGTCTCCCTCGAGATGCACGGTTCCGGCATCCGGGGGCATAAACCCGGTCAATAGATTGAAAACCGTGGTCTTTCCGGCGCCGTTGGGGCCGATCAGTCCCAGTATTTCGCCCGGCTTCAGTTGAAAGGAGAGACTCGAAACCGCCAGCAGCCCGCCAAAGCTTTTGGTCAAATTTTGGGCGCCGAGGATACTCACGGCTGTTCCCTTTCAGCGGAAGGAGGTGTTGCACCCTTCCGAGGTATGACGGGCGCGTTCGAACCGCTGTTCGTTTTGTGTGTGTCCAATTTCAGGATGCCGCCGAACAGCCTTCTCACGTACGACATAACGCCTTTAGGCATGAACAGGACCACGAGTATGGATAGTATTCCGTACAGGATCAGATGCAGTCCTTCCAGGCCGCCTTTGGAAAAATAGACCCTGGTGATCTCCGACAGGGGCGTCAACAGGAAAGAACCGACGATGGGGCCGAACAGGGTCCCGAGTCCTCCGACAATGGGGCGCAGAATGAGTTCGATACTGAGGGACATGCCCAGCAGCGCATCGGGGTGCAAGTAGAAGATGTAGTTGGCATAAAAGGTTCCGGCCAGGGACGTCATGAACGCGCTGACGGCGATGGCGTACATGCCGTATTTAAAGGAGTTTACGCCAACGGCCTGGGCCGCTTGCTCGTCTTCTCGGATGGCGATCATGCACTTACCCAACTTCGAGGTTTCAATCCAGCGAACGGCCGCCACCGAAGCGATCATGAATCCCAATGCGATGTAGTAGTAGGGGACATTTCCTCTGAATTGAAAGTGTACGAAAGACGGATTGAAGTCTAGAAAGACGCCGGAGAAGGACCCGAGAGCCTTCACATGAGACACGATCAGACGGGCGATCTCCGCGAACGCGATCGTCAGAATGACGAAGTAGACGCCTCTCAGACCAAAGCGGAAGCCGAGGTACCCCAGAAACAAGGATACGATCACAGCCAGAAGCCCGCCGACGAACATGCCGATCCAGGGGCTCAAGCCGCAAGTCTGCGCCAGATAGGTGGACGTGTACGCCCCTATACCCACGTATAAGGCGTGTCCGAGGGAAATATGGCCCGTGTAACCCGTCAGCACGTTCCAGGCCTGACCCAGGTAGGCATAGAAGAAGATCATCACGAAAATGCCCAGAACGTATTTATCCAAAACTAGCGGAAGGGCCAGGAGTATGGCCAGAAGCAGGCCCAGAAAAGCGTAAAGCCGGGTCATTTGTTGCCCCCGAAAATCCCCTGGGGCCTGAGCAGCATGATGACGATCAGAATACCGAAACTCACCACCTGCTTGAGCGTGGCAGGCAGAAACAGCGTGGCCATGGATTCCGCCACGCCCAGGACCAGGCCGCCGACCATCGCGCCCACCAGGCTTCCCAGCCCGCCGAGGATCACCACGATAAAGGCGGTGAGCGTGAAGTCGTGACCCAAATGCGGAGACAGCGGCATCAGCGGCAGCAGCAGGGCGCCCGCGGCGCCCGTGGTGGCGGCCCCCAATCCAAAGGAAAGATTGTTGATGCGATCCACGTTAATGCCCACCAGGATCGAGCCGGTCCGGTTGTCCGCGGCGGCGCGAATGCACTTCCCCATGTGGGTCCTTTTCAGAAACAGAACGATCAGCAGGGTGATCACGACTGAAAGTCCGAAGGCCATGAGGCGCGAAACATCGATGACCGCGTCTCCGATCCAGATGGTCTTCAAACCGAGGGCCGTATCCGGGCTTCTGTGATCCGGTCCCCACAGCAGCAAGGCCGTATTCTCGAGGATGAGTCCCATGGCCACCAGAGGCAGCACCTGCATCGCCTCGGGATAATCCAGGATGCGGTTCACCACCGTGGACTGGATGGCGTACCCCAATACAAATAGGGCGGCCGCAACCAGCAGCAGAGAAACGTAGGGGTCGAGTCCGAGCAGTATGAAGATCCAGTAGGAAAGGTACATGCCCATGACCATCATGGGGCCATGAGCGAAATTGATCACTCCCATTACACCGAAAATCAGGGAAAGCCCCAGGGCGATAAGACCGTATATACCGCCCATGAGGATTCCCTGAATGAAGAGCTGCACGGCGAGATCCGTGTTCATCAACCCCGTTCCCAGAGTTGGGGCGCCGGGAACACATAGTCGGCTTCGGCGAATTTTTTGGGCAGCACCACCTTGACCCGTTTGAGCGCATCGGGGTCGGGCAGCACCTGCACCATGGCCGTTGTCGCATTGGCGTTGTCGCCGTTTTCCTTGAAGGTGATGGCGTCTCCCACCATGGGATGGTCCTTGAAATTGGTCGCTTTGAGCGCTTCGACCAGCTTATCCGGCTCGGTGGATCCGGCTCTTTCCAAGGCGTCGGCCAGCACCAGAATACCGGTGTAGGCGAATCCGGAATTGGTGTCCAGATAGGAATCGGGATGTTTTTCGGTGAATTGCCGGTTGGCTTCCTTGTAGGCCGCGCTTTGGGGATTTACCCAGGGCACGTTGTCCATCACGTAATAGACCAGTTTATCGAGGTCTTTGATGACCTTGGGTTCGTACCAGCCCGGACTTCCAGGACTGATGATACCCATCAGAGGCGCCTTCTGCTTATAGAGTTCCCGGGTAAGAATAATGGAATCGCCGGGCCGGCATACGGGGAACAGGAGATCCGGCTTTGCGGCCTTGATCTTGGCCACCTCGGCCGAAAGATCGTGGATGCCCAAGGGGTACGTAATGTGGTCCACGATTTCCACAGGAAGGCCCGATTTCTGGAAGTACTGGATGAAATTGGCTCCCTGACCCGTGCCGAACGCATCCCCCGTGTTGGTGACTACGGCGCGCTTGGGTTTCGCGCCCGTCTCATCGAGGATCTGCCGGATAAAGTTGACCGAGCCTTCACCAAAATTGGAGACTGTGGGAAAAATACGGAAGGTGTATTTGTACCCTTTTTGTGTGATGTCGTCCAGGGCGGTCACGTCCATGAGAAACGGGACCTGACGTTGTTCCGCCAAGGTTGCGATCGCCATGGACACGCCGCTCAGAAAAGCTCCTATGAGGGCCGTGACTCCTTCTTGCGCCAACCGGTCGGCTTCCGAACGGCCGACCTCGGGTTTGCTTTCACTGTCGCCCAGGATCAGCTCCAGTTTGGCGCCTCCGAGGGACTTGATCCCTCCTTTGGAATTGATGAAATCCACGGCCACCTGGTTCCCCCTTCGTTGTCCCTGCCCGATGACCGCGAGGGGTCCGGTGACCGGCTGGACGGAACCGATCTTCACCGGTTCGGGTTCGGCCCGGAGCAACTTGGGCGCCCCGAAGCCGCCGGCGGCAACACCCAGCCCGACGGCGCCCGAAACCTTGAGGAACGTCCTGCGATCCATTCCTGTGCACTCTCCGTGTTGCATGTTCATTTTTTCCTCCCTGGTTTTATCGTGAGAGCAGAAATGCCTGATCAGAGAAACACGCGAACTTTCGTTCCGGCCCCGCCGGGTCGTTTTATGAGAACAGGATAAATGATGAAAGGTGGTAACGCTCGTCACCCGAAGATGGAAAGGACTTTATCCATGGGTTCTAGATCAAACGGGCTTGCAGTGTCAAGGGGAATTGAAAACAGTGAACACTCTTCCGTTCATTGTTGAAAGTGGGTGGCCATGGTGGTATCTCATTCATGATTCGTTACCTTTTTGACATGCGATCCGGCAGAATGAGGGAACTTTGAGGTTCCAATGATTCAGCTTCTCAGCGAAAAGCAGGAGGGTTTGCGGGAGCTTTGCCGAGCCTACGGCGTGCGGCGGCTGGAAGTGTTCGGTTCGGCGGCCACAGACGACTGCTTTGACGGCAAGACCAGCGATCTGGATTTCCTGGTCGAGTTTAAGGCGGGGTACCAACTCGGCCCATGGCTGAAGAACTATTTCGATTTAAAAAGCGCTCTTGAGAGGCTCTTTCAGCGCCCCGTAGATTTGGTGATCGCGTCCGCGCTAAAACATCCATTGCTGATTCGCGAAGTCAATCGGACGCGCGCACTCCTATATGCAGCCTAAGACATTTAAATTTTTGGACGACATTCACGACGCCGCGACGTTCATCCGACAGGACAGGCAGGACGAGACCCAGGACAAGCGTCGAATAAGAAATGCGGAATAGAAGTTGAGGGTGATCTATGCAGAGCGGGATCCAAGACATCATTGATGTGGTGAAACACCGCATCGTTTCCAGATTCCAGCCCTACCGCATCATTCTTTTTGGCTCGTATGCCGGTGGTCGGCCCGGTCCGGACAGTGATCTCGATCTGTTGATTGTCATGGATGTAGAGGGATCGACAAGGCAGATGGCAAATGAAATCGATCTGCTGATGGCGGATCGCAAGATGCCCATGGACTTTCTGGTTCTGACCCCCGATCAATACGAACGGCAGAAAAGAATCGTCGGCACCGTTGGGCGTCAGGCCGACCGTGAAGGAAAGGTGATCTATGAGCGCGCCGCCTGAGATCATCGCCGAAGTTCGACGCTGGGTTGAAAAGGCGGATAACGATTTTCGAAATGCCGAATTTGTGCTCACCATGGACCGGAATTGCCCCTTTGATACGGTTGCCTATCATTGCCAGCAATGTGCGGAAAAGTACCTAAAAGCGCTTTTGGTCTATTGGAATGTGGACTTTCCCAGAACGCATGACCTTGTCGTGCTTTTCAATCTTCTGCGCGACACGACGCCTGTGGAGCTTTCCCTTGAGGATGTGCAACCCCTAAACCGCTATTCCATCGAGGCTCGTTATCCCGGAGCTTGGGATCCTGTCGAGGAAGCCGAAGCCAAGGCCGCCTTACTAATGGCGAGAAAGGTACGAGTTACCGTTCGCTCTATATTGCATCCGGCGCTGGAAAGGGGTCCCGTTTAAACTCGTGCAGGGGCGAATGATTATTCGCCCCTACGGATCGTCCCGATATGCGACGTTGGTTGAGCATCAGTCGCGTTTAGGAATGGAGATGCGAAAGGAGGCTCCTTTCCCCGGTTCGGATTCCACGGAAACGGTCCCTCCGTGGCGTTCGGTCAGTTCCTTGACAATGGCCAACCCAAGGCCCGTGCCCTCGATGTCCTTGGATGCCTCGAGCCGGTGGAAGGGCCGGAACAGGTGTTCGATATCCTTCGAAGCCATACCGATTCCATTATCGTGCACGTAAAGCACATGCGTGTCTTCGTTTTCTTCGTGGGTCACGGAAATCTCGGTCAGCCCTTTTCCGCCGTATTTTAAGGCGTTGTCGATCAGATTCCTCAGCATCCGGAGGAATTGAGATTTGTCCCCCTTGATGTTTCCCACGCAGGTCGACCGATTCAGCAAGACGTTTCCTTTTTCCAATCTCTGGCTGAATTCGTTGTGAAGTTCGTCCAGAAGATCCTCGAGGGGAAAAGGCTCGTCTCTGAGCGGCGCTTCCTTGGCTTTCACATAGGCGTTGAGTTCATCCAGAAGGGTGACAATGCTTTCCGTAGCGCGAAGAATCTGATCGCAGTACTCCCGGCTTTTCTGATCCAGGACGTCATAGCAGCGTTTCTTGAGCAAGCGGGTCAGACCGTGTGTAGCGAGGGACGGGTTTTTGAGATCGTGGGACACGGCATACGCGAAAAGCGTGACGGTCTCGTTCAGTTCTTCCAGTCTTTGAATTTTCTGCTGGAGTTCCCGGTACAAATCCGCGCGGTCTACGGCAATGGCGATCTGGTTATTGAGGGAGATCAACAGGTCGATACGCCTCTGATCCAGGGGGATCTCGTGGTACGAGGCCAGATTCATGACGCCCACCACACGGCCCGAGAGGATCATGGGCACGCATAGAATCGTGTCGAAACCCTTCTCGGTGAGGGTCCGAACCCTCTGCGGATCCTCGAGATCGGACACGTGCAATGCGAGAAACGATTTCGTTAAGGCCGACCGTCCGGTAAACCCTTCCCCAAACCGAATCCGCTCCAAGCCGCCCGGATCGAGTCCCTTGAACACTTCCAGGTGAAGGATTTCGCTTTCTTTGTCTTTGAGATAGATTCTTCCCGCGGGCAATTCGAAGGTGCTCAGGACCCTCAAAAGGGCGCCATCGAGCAGCTCTTTGCGCTCCAAGGTGGCCGAGAGAAAATTGCTCATCTCGAGCAGGCTTGACAGCTCGAAATTTCGTTCCTTGAGGCCCGATTCATCGAAGGGCACGGTCACGATCTGTTTGGTAGGCGTGGTCATCTGCTGTTCCCGGCATAGGGTCAAGTCTGCTCTTGACTCTTGCCATCTCTCTCCGATGCTTTTTCAACCAGGCTTGCCATGGGGCGTTGTTCCTTGGGAATCTCCTGGTCCTGGACGGGCGCATTGCATTGAAGATCATTCTTCAATGCAATGCGGAACAAGAGTCAAGAGCAGACTTGACCCCTGTGCTTGCGGCGCCACAGTCGCCATTCAAAGGGCGCCCCAAGGAGCCCCCACCGGACTCTCATCCTGGACAGAAAACGGAGCAGCCGGCTCTTCCAGCCCACGGCAGGCTCCCGTCTCAGGTAACCGTTCCACAGGTAAAACGCGGACGAGGCGGCCAGTGCCCTGTTGTCGTCCGTGTCCCAGGGGGTCAAACCGTCTTCGATGGTGTCCACGATAAAACGGCCCCACTCGGGGAGACGTTGCGGCATCGAGGCTTTTTCTTCCGGGGACAACTCGTCGTACATGGCGGTTCCGGGCATGGGGACGAAGCGGTACAGAAACACCTCCATGGCGTCGGGCTTAAAATCGTACGCTTCGAGGGCCCGGTGAATCTGCTGAATGGTCAGGGCTACATCGGAAACGGTTTCATGCCTCAAACCGATCATCCAATTGCCGGCCATTTTCAGTCCGTGTCGTTTCAACTTGGCTACCACGAGGGGAACATCGGCGGCCTTGATGTCCTTTCGCAGGATGTCCAGCAGGGACTGACTGCCCGATTCGACCCCCACATACAAGCTTTCACATCCCGATCTCGCGAGGGTGTCCAGGAAGTCGTCGCTCCATGACGCGATCTCGTTGATCCGGGCGTGCGCGGACCATTTGACGCCCACATTCCGATCGATGAACCCAAGGCAGATCTCTTCCACCCGTTTCCGCTGCACGAAGAACACGTTGTCCCAGAAAATAAGGCGCCCGAATCCGTATCGCTGATGGAGATCCGATATCTCCGTCACCACGCGGGCGCTGTCCATGGCTAGCCAGCGTCTCCGGGAAAAGGCGCTGAGGGAACAGTAGGAACAGCGGTACGGGCATCCCACACTGGACATGTAGAACAGCACATCGTGAAGTTGGTACGGTTCGAGGTCCGGAAGATCGGCGAAGTCCACAGGAGGCAAGGTATTGGGATCCGCCAGGGGTCGGATGTTCGTTTCCACCAGGGCGCCGTCGTCCTTGTACATGAGGCCCGGGACGTCCTCGAGGCCGGAGTCTTCATCCAGGGCCCGGCACAACTCGAGGAACGTGACTTCTCCCTGTCCCCGAACCACGATATCTATGCAGGGTTCCGAGAGAGTCTGTTCGGGCATCAGGGTAGGATGCCACCCCCCCCAAACGACGGGCATCCCGGGAAAGCGTTCTTTTATCCAATTCGAGAACTCCAAACCCTGGATCAACTGGTAACTCGTCATGGCGGTGACGCCGCAGCACAGAACATCTTCGCCCCTTCCGGAAATGGGCAAATCCGACGGATCCGGATGCAAGCGCCCGTCAATGATTTCGACATCGAATGGCGTGTCGCGAAACATCCTCGAAAGATGCAGGAGTTGCAGCGGTTCCCAAAACGGTCTCGGAGGAAGGGCTTTGGACAGAGACGGGTAAAACAGTAGAATCCGCTTTTTCATTCAGTGACGTTCTCCAAGTTTCAGCCCCTCGTCGAGCATCAGGCCCTCGCGGGTTCCGGATGCTCGCAATAGTCAAGTGCGCACTGCGCACCGGGATATCTGTATGGTTTCACCCGTAGGATAGAGCCACTCGTTGCTTTGCAACGGGGACAACGAGTCGCCGGCGCCACCCAAGCCCGGCATAAGAGCCGTACTTGTCGGGTTTCATGGCTCAACCCGAACCAGTTCCCTCTTCTTTCAATACAAGCTCGAACTTCTGCTCCCGGATCCGGGTCCCCCACTGAGCCACTTCGTGTTCCACACAAAGTCGGAACCCTTTACGTTCGTACAGGCGACGAGCGGCGTCAAGACCCTTGAAGGTCCATAAATGGATTTTCGGATAACCCTTGCTTCTGCAGAAGTCCACGCACTGCCGTATCAGCAAACGACCCACTCCTTGTCCCTGAAAGCCGGGCCGTACAATGAACCATCGAAGGCGGGCGCCCTCGCCCTGAACCGGCCGGCCGTCTATGGCGACGGCCCCGGTAAATTCCCCATCACTAAAAGCCGACCAGAGACCGTCCCTTTCAGGATCGAATTTTGCCATAAATTCGGACAGTTCCAGCCCAACCTGACTCTCGAAGGAGAGATCGAAGCCCCAATGCTCGTGGTAGTAAACCGCATGAAGTTCGGTGACCTTGCCGATGACTCCCGGAAAGTACCCGAAATAAAGGTCAATTCCGTTCGCGTTCATATGAGGCTTGTCTTTCAGTTTTTCCGCCCGCAAAGGGTAGGTTGGGTTGAGGAACGAAACCCAACAAATACGATCATACCCGTTGGGTTACGCTCGCCTTGCTCGCTAACCCAACCTACAGCATTTAGCCTTGCAACTATGAATTCCTCGTAGCATACCTGAGCAAGAGTCAAGAGCAGACTTGACCCCTTGCCGTTTCCCTGATGCCTTTCTTGAAAATCTTTCCGGAGCCGGTCTTGGGAAGCTCGGAAATAAAGACCACGCTTTTAGGCGACTTATAATGGGCAATGCGCGCTTTGCAGAAATCGATGATATCCGCTTCCGAGGGTTGGGTGTTTGGTTTGGGCACCACCACCGCGGTTACCGCTTCTCCCCATTTCGGATCCGGGACTCCGATCACCGCGGCCTCCAATACGTCCGGGTGCATGTAAAGAACGTTTTCCACCTCCACGGAATACACGTTCTCCCCACCCGTGATGATCATGTCCTTCTTGCGGTCCACGATGTTCACGTACCCTTCCCGGTCGATGACGGCAAGGTCCCCCGTATGCAGCCATCCGTCCCTGAGAGCATTGGCGGTCTCTTCCGGACGGTTCCAGTAGCCCTTGGTGACAATGTCTCCTTTGACGATGATTTCACCGACTTCCCGATCGTCGGGATTCACGTCCGTTCCGTCGTCCCGAACCACACGCAAGAGGACACCGATAAACGGGCGGCCGGTCTTGGCCTTGAATCTAAACTTGTCCTCTTCGGGGAGGTGAACCAGGTTTTCTTTCAGAAGAGACAGGGTCAGGTACGGACTGGTTTCCGTCATGCCGTAAGTCTGTACGTAGTCGCATTTGAAGGTGGCCATGATTTTCCGGACCACTTCGGGGGCGATGGGCGCGCCGCCGCTCAATATGGCCCGAAGGCCGGAAAAATCGAACCCGCTCACCTCGGGAGTATTGACGAGGATGTTGAGCATGGTGGGCACCATGTTCGTAATGGTCACGCGCTCGCGCTCCATCACGGAAAGCACTTCCACCGGTTCGAAGTCCGTGACCACCACGTGCTTGCCTCCCACCCACGTTATGGCGAACGTGGCCCAGGCGTCGGCCAGATGAAACAAGGGCGCTACGTGAATCCAGTTGTCTCGATCGTTCAGGTTCAGTTCCGCAATGGCGGAAAGGGCGTGGGTGCAGACGTTCCGGTGGGACAACATGACGCCTTTGGGCCGGCCCGTGGTTCCGCTCGTGTAATAGAGATGGACCACATCGTCATCCGTGCTGTCCGGAACGGAAGGGGGATCCGTTGGGCTGCTGCGGACGATTTCCTCGTAATCGAAGGCTTCGAAACCGGTCGGCGGAGTATTCCCGCCCGTCCAGACCACCTTTTCCAGCACCGTTTCCAATGACCGGAGCGCGTGGACTTGCTCGTGATATCGGGGGGCCGAGATGAGGACCGATGCGTCCGAATCGTTCAGAATGAAGCTCAGTTCCGAGGGCGACAACCTGAAATTGAGCGGATTCAGGATGGCCCCGAGTTGTGCGGCCGCGAAGTAGCTTTCCAGGAATTCGTGGCCGTTCGGGTGCAGGATGGCGACCCGGTCCCGCTTACGTATACCCAATGAAGACAGGAAGTGAGCCAGGGCATAAACGCGCTTAGCGAATTCGCCGTAAGTGAAACGTTGATCGCGACACACCACCGCTTCCTTGTGTTCGTAAAGATTCAACGCTTTTTCCAGGATGAAAGGTATGTTCATTCGCTTCGCGCCCCTTCCGCTTGTCTCGATGTGTTGTTCCGGACGGTCCCCGAGGTGAACTCGACCGTTCGACTCACCGTTTCTTTTCCGGGTGTATAGCAGAAAGGCTGCAAAGGGTAAAGAAAAGGCTTGCTGCGCGCGGTTGCCACGCTCTTGAATGGATGGTATAATTACGGCACGATATAACTCCTTACGAATACTTCCGAATTGAAGTTATTCCGCGGGCCGGCGTCGGCCTATGAATCAGGGAGCGAGAGATGCGTTTGTCTCCTCTGCGTTTTCCATCCCGTGATGTGAAACAGGGTCGAATTCCAACCCTGTTTTGGGGCTCCGTATGGGTCCTGGCGATGCTCGCCGTGGCGTCATCCATGCCTGCGTATGCGCTTACCGTGAAACTCAGTCCGGCCGCCGTGGATTTGCCGGCTTCGGGCGCTTCGTTCGACGTCGAGGTGGCCATCGAGGATGTGTCGGATCTAGGAGCCTTCGAATTCAACATTCTCTACGATCCGTCCGTGGTGCGGATATCGGACGCAAACAGCGTGACCCTGGGACCCTTGCTGGGAAGCACGGGCAGAAGCACGATGGTTTTGGGCCTCAATATCGACAACAGCGCCGGAAAGCTGGAGTACGGCGCGTTCACCCTTGGCGGCGGTGCGGGACCCAGCGGCAACGGAGTCCTCGCCACGGTCTCGTTCACGGTTCAAAACCGGGACAACGGTCAACTGAACCCGGCTGAAGTGAAAGTAACCGATACCTCCGGAGGAGCGCTGACCGTGAACTCGGTGCAGGGCGCCACATTGAGCGCTTCCGCGGCGAATATAGGTCCCACGGCCAATGCGGGAGGCAACCAGTCGGTGCAGGAAGGGGGCACAGTTACTCTGAACGGTTCGGATTCATCGGATCCTGACGACGGCATCGAGACCTATTCCTGGGTGCAACTGAACGGCCCCACCGTAAACCTGATCAACCCATCGAGTGATCAGGTCACATTCACAGCGCCGGACGTGTCGGGAACGAGTTCCACGCTGACGTTCCAGCTCACGGTTACGGATGGCGGAGGGTTTTCGGATGCCGACACAACGGTGGTGACCGTCTATCCCGCGGGTGAGAACCAGCCTCCCACGGCCCGAGCCGGAGCCGACCGGATCGTGCAGGAGGGAAGCGCGGTGGTGCTGGACGGTTCGGCTTCATCGGACCCCGACGATGGGATCAAGTCGTATTCATGGGTGCAGACGGGGGGCCCGGCCGCCGGTCTTACCGGCGCTTCGAGCGCTCAAGCCTCCTTCACGGCGCCTGAAGTGGGTGCGGGAGGAGCCACGCTGACGTTCGAGCTCACCGTCGAGGATCAGGCAGGGCTTCTGTCATCGGACTCGGTCGTGGTGACGGTGGCGGATTCCAGCCAGAACACGGCTCCCGTGGCCGACGCAGGACCCAATCAAACGGTCAACGAAGGAGCAATGGTCGTGCTGGACGGCACGGGCTCATCGGATTCCGACGACGGCATCGACTCCTACGCATGGATGCAAACGGGCGGTCCCCAGGTGTCTCTGTCCAATGCGAATACGGTCCAGGCGTCTTTTACAGCTCCCCAGACGGGGTCCGAGGGGGCTGTGCTTACGTTTCTGTTGACCGTTACGGACAAGGGAGGCCTTTTTGACACGGCCCCGGTTTCGGTCACGGTCACACCGGGCAGCGGCCCTGTCGTATCGGACATGGACGGGATCTACAAGGATACTAAACAGACCATAAACGCCTATGTTCAGACCTACGCCACGGGGGAAATACTCGTTATTCTGACCCCTGACCTGGAGCATTGGTACGTGTTTCTCGATCCGGATTGGTCCGACGGCATTACCGGTATGCCGGACCTCGCAAACCAGGGTGACAAACTCAGCATGAGCTTCCCGGACAACGGCGAAGCGCTGGCGATCCTCACGTACGGTCAGGGCGGTTCCGCTTCGTGGGTGCTCAAACGCGTGTTCCAGGGTCTCCAGAACTCTTCGCTCGGAGACGGCATATACAAGCAGGACCAGAGCATGAACGTCTATGTACAAACCTATGCGGCAGGGTCCGCCCTGTTTCTGTTTACCCCCAATGCTCTCGAATGGTCCGTGTTCCTGGATTCAGACTACTCGAACGGCATATCGGCGCCGAACGACCTGGCAAACGCGGGGTACGGGCTCGTGATGACACCCTCGGGTTCGGGTGCATACAACGCCGTGGTCACGCCTCCATCCGGTCCGGCCGATACGTATCTCCTCAACCGCGTGCACGCCGCCCCCAAGGCCGTGTCCGGGCAATAATGTCGAGGCGCAAGAATAGAGCAGGTTCTGAGGGAAACCATGGAAAGCCCCCCCACAGGGAACCCCAGGGGCGGGTTTCAACCCCTTGCCTATATTGCGGTCCTACCGGACAGCGACGAAGATTGAGAATGGAGCACCGCAGGGATGACGAATCAGTCGCCCCTGCCTTCTCTATTGTGTCCCTGCTTAGTGTTGCCGGGTAGTCTCGACGGTCTTTCCTTGTATTCTCCCGCAGGTTCTTCTATCATACCGACTCACGAAAGGAGCGTCTCATGAACATTCGCTACCGGATCGCGCGCCTGGTCCTGCCGGCTCTCGTGGTCCTGATCTTTTTGTCCTGCGGTCAGAAAGAAGAGGCATCCGAGCCCTCGGTCCAGAATCCGGCGACGCAGGAGTCATCGCCTCCGGAACCTGCGAAAGCCGTGGGGGAGCCCGCTTATGGTGACGCCCTGGTCGAAGGCTCCATAGGAGATGCGTCCAACCTGATTCCCATGTTGAGTTCGGACTCGTCCTCCCACGCCATCGCGGGTCTGGTGTATAACGGCCTTGTGAAATACGACAAGGATATCAATCTGGTCGGAGATCTGGCCGAAAAGTGGAACATTTCCGAAGACGGCACGGTGATCGATTTTCACTTGCGCAAAGGTGTGAAATGGCACGACGGGAGTCCCTTTACAGCCGAGGACGCCCTGTTTACGTACAAGGTGATGATCGATCCAAAAACGCCCACAGCCTATGCCGATGATTTTCTACAGGTTCAGAAGGCGGAGCTGATCGACTCGTATACCATGCGGGTGACGTATAAACGGCCGTTCGCTCCGGCGCTGGCCAGTTGGGGCATGGGGGTGGCGCCCAAACATCTGCTCGAGGGTAAGGACATAACGCAGAGCCCCCTGGTTCGCGATCCCGTGGGCACGGGACCCTACCTGTTCGAGCGATGGATTACCGGACGGGAAATCGTGCTGCGGGCGAATCCGAACTATTTCGAGGGACGGCCCTATATTTCCGAGTCCAAAACCCGGATCATTCCGGATTCGGCCACGATGTTTCTCGAGCTCGAGGCCGGGGGAATCGATCTCATGGGGTTGACGCCCATTCAATACACCCGCCAGACCGTCAGTGATCAGTGGAAAAAAAGGTTTAATAAATACAGCTACCTGGCTTCTGCCTATACCTACCTTGGATACAATCTCGAGGATTCAAAATTCAAAGATAAACGCGTCCGCCAGGCCATATCGTACGCCGTAAACAAACAGGAACTCATTGACGGTGTGCTGCTGGGACTGGGCGAGGCGGCTTCGGGACCCTTCAAACCGGGTACCTGGCCTTACAACCCCGACGTCAAGCCGTATGCGTACAACCCGGAACGGGCCAAAGAACTGCTGCGTGAAGCCGGCTGGGAGGACACGGACGGCGACGGCCTGCTGGACAAGGACGGGGAGCCTTTTCGTTTTACCATCCTCACGAACCAGGGGAACGAAAGCCGGCAGAAGACCGGGGTTATCATCCAGTTCAGCCTGAAAGCCATCGGCATCGAAGTGCAGGTCCGAACGGTCGAATGGGCTGCGTTTCTGAAGGAGTTCATTGACAAGAAGAAGTTTGAAGCCGTCATCCTGGGATGGACCATTCCCCCGGATCCGGACCTGTTTGACGTATGGCATTCCAGTAAGACCCGTCCGAGCGAGCTGAATTTTGTCTCGTACCGGAACGAAGAAGTGGATCGGCTGATCGAGAAAAGCCGGTATACGTTCGATCGGGAAGTGCGTAAGGAATGCTTGTATAAGATCCAGGAGATCCTCGCCGAGGATCAGCCCTATACGTTTCTGTACGTGCCTCAGGCTCTGGTCGCCGTCAGCAGCCGTATCCGAGGAATCGAGCCGGCGCCACTCGGCATTGCGTACAACAGGATAAAGTGGTACGTACCCGCCGACCAACAGAAGTACAAGATCGCGTTCTAGGACATGTGGGTCTATTTACTCAAACGATTAGCATCCATGATCCCGCTTCTCATCGGGATCACTTTGATTTCGTTCGTGGTGATTCATCTGGCTCCGGGCTCGCCGGTGGATCTGCAAACCGAGATGAATCCCAAGGCTTCCCCCGAGGCGCGCGCCCGCCTCGAGAAGCTCTACGGCCTGGATCAGCCCCTTCACGTTCAATACTTCCTCTGGCTTTCCCGGATGCTGCGGCTGGACTTCGGGCGCTCGTTTTCTCCGGACGGGCGGCCCGTAGCGGACAAAATCCTCGAGCGGTTGCCTATCACGATTCTTATCAACGTACTGAGCCTGGCGCTGATCCTGGCTGTGGCCGTACCCATAGGGATTGTTTCCGCCGTTCGGCCGAACAGCCTTTTTGACA
Source organism: Deltaproteobacteria bacterium (assembly GCA_016208165.1). Lineage (NCBI taxonomy): Bacteria > Pseudomonadati > Myxococcota > Myxococcia > Deltaproteobacteria bacterium. Next base: position 6,320 of record JACQYL010000004.1, on the reverse strand, counting down.
AATCCACGACGGTTTTCGTATTCATCGGGTTCGCCACGCCGACTTTCTGGCTGGCCCTGTTGTGCATGCTGTTTTTCGGCGTTCACCTGGGCTGGTTACCCATCAGCGGCATCTCGTCCTACAACGCCGATCAGATGAGCGACCCGGCCTGGCTATGGGATCGGACTAAACACCTGATCCTGCCGGTGCTCATTTCGGCCTTCGGCGGTTTGGCCGGTTTTTCTCGCTACATGCGGTTCAACATGCTGGAGGTGATCGGTCAGGATTACATCACCACGGCCCGAGCCAAGGGACTCAGCGAAATGCGCGTGATCCTGAAGCACGCGTTGAGGAACGCTCTAATGCCGGTGATTACCGTTCTCGGATTGTCCGTGCCCGGATTGATCGGAGGGAGCGTTATCTTCGAATCCATATTCGCCATACCCGGCATGGGGCAACTCTTTTACCAGAGCGTGATGGCTCGGGATTATCCGGTGATCATGGGTTCTCTCGTAATAGGAGCCGTGCTGACGCTGGTCGGCAACCTGCTGGCGGACGTCTCGTACGCCGTGGTGGATCCCAGAATCAGGACGGGAAAGTGATGCGGGACACGCTTCTGTCGGAAAACTGGCGCCGTTTTCGAGCCAACAGGCTTGCGCTGGTCGGAAGTCTGGTGGTGCTTTTTCTCTTCGTCGTGTCTTTGGCGGCTCCAGTCCTGGCTCCCCATGATCCCGAGGTCATCAACGTGAAACTGATTTTGAGTCCCCCGTCCCCGGAACATCCTTTCGGCACGGATCAATTGGGCCGGGACTTGTTGAGCCGGATGATCTATGGTTCCCAGATTTCGTTGAAAGTGGGTTTCGTAGCGGTTGGCATTGCCACTCTCATCGGAATCGTCTTGGGAGCGTTGGCCGGGTTTTACCGCGGGTGGGTCGATGTGGTGATTATGCGGTTCGTGGACGTCATGCTGTGCTTTCCCTCCTTTTTCCTGATCCTGGCCGTGATCGCTTTTTTGGAACCCAGTATCTGGAACATCATGGCCGTGATCGGGCTTACGGGATGGATGGGGGTGGCCCGTCTGGTTCGCGCCGAATTTCTCAGCCTTAGAGAGAGGGAGTTCGTACTTGCGGCGAGGGCGGCCGGCGCGGGAGACATGAGGATCATCTTTTTTCACATTCTGCGAAACGCATGGGCCCCCGTGGTGGTTTCAGCGACGTTGGGAGTGGCGGGGGCCATTCTGACGGAAAGCGCTTTGAGCTTCCTGGGCATTGGAGTTCAGCCTCCCACTCCGAGCTGGGGGAACATTCTCACAGAGGGTAAGGACAATTTGCAGATCGCCTGGTGGCTGTCTCTTTATCCGGGGTTGGCCATCTTAGTGAGTGTTCTGGGGTTCAACCTTCTGGGGGAAGGCATTCAGGCTGCTTTGAACCCCAAAATGAGGAATTAACGGTGGTTGCATCCATTGAGGAGTTTCGCATCGGCGTGGAAGTTCTTCTCGATCGCGGCGCTCTCGATCTGGAAAAGAGTCCGTTCGGGATTTTGGCGAACCAGGCCTCCGTGGACCGCCATCTTGTTCACACCAAGGACCTGCTTTCCCAACGGTATCCGAAAACACTGAAGTGCCTGTTTTCACCCCAGCACGGTTTTCGAGGCGAAAAGCAGGACAATATGATCGTATCTTCGAGTTACGAAGATTCGTCAACCGGTCTGCCCGTCAACTCGCTCTATGGAGAGAATCGTGCACCCAGCCCGGAAATGTTGAAAGACATCGAAGTACTGGTGGTGGACCTTCAAGACGTGGGAACCCGGGTGTACACGTTTATATATACCATGGCGCTTTGCATGATGGCGTGCCGGAGGGACGGGAAGAGGATCCCGGGGCAGGTCATTTGGGAAGGGACCAATGTATCCGAAGGACGAGGAACCACGAGACCTTTTGAAATGTTCGGCGCGCCTTACATCCGGGCGACCGAACTGAAGGAACGGTTTTTGGCGCGGGACATACCGGGCGTAGTCCTTCGTGAAATCGCATTCGAGCCCACGTTCAGCAAATGGGCGGGCGAGACGTGTCACGGTTTTCATTTGCACGTGGTCGATGCGGATTTGTTGGACATCTATTACGTGAGCCTGTGCCTGTTGCAGGACGTGATGGACCTTTATCCCGACGGTTTCGAATGGAAAGCTCCTCCTTATGAATACGAATACCGGCGAATGCCGATCGACCTGATCCTCGGGAGCCGCACGCTGCGCCTGAATCTGGAACAGGGGGCGGATCTGGCCAACGAAAGGAAAACCTGGGAAGAGGAGCTTTCCCGGTTCCGGGAGGACCGAAAGCCGTTTCTGTTGTACGAGTGATTCCGTCCCTGTTCAAAACGCCCGGGGTAACAAAACCTGAGTTCTGCGAAGATTGCGGCGAATGCCGATCGGGGCCGCTGATCCGAAAGAGGCGGAGCGCATTTCGTGTGATTGAGACACGCTCTCTACGCAAGTAAGAAAGATAGCGAAAAGCACCGCCATCTCCCTCCGGCGCCTCTCGATCTCTTCCTCGAAATTGCATCGCATGGATAAAACGATCGCTCGATCCGGTTGAATGGATCAACACGCGTTTTTGATTAAAGACATCGTACGACGTTTTGACACTCAATCGATAGAAAATGATCCTTTGTGGCCCTGATCATTCAAAACCGATGCTTTAGTGAAATTTTTCGTTATAGGTCCAAGAGTTCGAAATCCTCCTCTTTTAGAGGATATTCGAATTGAAGGTAATGGACATTTGGTTCAGACGAAAGGTTTCGGGAGGATGTTTTGACAAGGCCTGTTCTTGATTTTCAAGGAGGAACTCAGAGATTATCTTTCTTGATAGAACCGTTTCGTTCCTTGAAAGAGGATGAAGCGCCGCTATGTTTTCTTGATTCGCGTTGTTACAGGGATTGGTAGTGTTCACCTATTTTTCTTCTGAACTTAATTCTTGACAAATATCCAATCCAACTTATAATAAAGTTATAATATAGTAATAATCGGGAGGATAACTTATGGCCAAAACATTGACTGAAATGGCTGTCGAGATTGTCCAAGCGCAAGCCGGCGTGGGCAAGATGTCTCCAGAAGAAATTGAAAGCGCGCTTCACAAAACGTTTTCAACACTCAAGAGCATACAGGATCTCGAGAGCGGCAAGAGAGAGCTGGTTGAGCCAGAGGAAGCCAGTGAGTTAGAGATGTACAGGAAGGACCCCCTGAAGTCCGTCCAGAGAAACAAAGTGATCAGCCTTGAAAACGGTCAAGAGTTCAAAGTAATCACCAATAGACATCTAAGTCAGTTCGGATTGACCACCAAGGAATATAAGAAAAAATGGGGGATTCCTTTGAATCAGCCGTTGGCCGCTAAGTCGTTGACGGCAAAAAGGAAAAGATGGGCCAAAGAACGGGGCCTGGGCGAAATGCTGAAGAAGGCTCGCGCCAAGAAGGCGGGAAAGAAATAACACCTAGCCACGGTCATAGCGCTGTTTCGAGCTTACGGTCCGTTTCATGAGATTTCCGGGGAGAGCGGAACGGATGTGTTCGCAATGAGCCCCGGTTCTCTCCAGCTGTTTCCGACCGTCATATTCTTTTCGGTTTGCCGAAAGCGCTTGCGTCCGAGGCGACTACCAGTTTGAATCGTGGGGCGTGTCCTGTGTGTGAACGGGACGCGCCCCATTCTTTTTTTACGTGTAAAGGCTCTCACCTCGAAACGCCCATTCGGACGACCATAGCGCGGATACCCTGATTGACGAACACGCTTGAGCTGTGACTGGCCGGGCGAGCGCCGAGCTTTCCTGAAATGGTGTTGACAGAAACGGTGGAAGTCCCTAAAGGCTTCTTATTCAGGGATTTTTCGCCTCGTTCACGGTGTCATGGCCGATGCCGGTGCGTTTCGATCTTTTGGAGATCCCGGCGATCCATGGCCCGGCGCAGGGGACGCGGCAAACCGTGGACTGGATTTCACCGACAACGTTGTCGGCGGATGATGTAGAGAAGAAAACGTGTTTTCTATGTGGAGATCGTAATGAAGGTACATCCTACGGCTGTTATTCACGAGGAAAGCTCGCTTGGCTCCGACGTTGAAGTCGGTCCGTATGCCGTGATCGAGGACCACGTCGTCATTGGCGACCATTGCCGCATCATGGCGGGAGCGCATATCAAATCGTACACAACCATGGGCTCTTACAACACGATCCACACGGGCGCCGTGATCGGAGACCTTCCTCAGGACCTCTCCTTTGAAGGGGAAAGAAGCTATGTTCGCATCGGAGACCACAATATTTTTCGTGAGCATGCCACGGTGCATCGGGGCACCAAACCGGAAAGCGTAACGACGATTGGGGATCACAATTTCTTTATGGTGAACGCGCACGTGGCGCACAACTGCTCTGTTGGAAATCATGTGATTATGGTGAACAATTCGTCGTTGGCGGGGCATGTGGAGGTGCAAGATAGCGCTATGCTCAGTTCCTTGTGTCTGGTCCATCAGTTCTGCCGGGTCGGACGACATTCGCTGATGAGGGGAGCCGCCAGGACGAGCAAGGATGTACCTCCGTTCTGTATAGTGGACGGCGTGCATACCGTGCGAGCGCTGAATCTGGTGGGGCTCCAGAGGGCCGGGTTCTCCGAGGAGCGGATTCGATCGCTCAAAAAGAGTTTCAGCATAGTGTTTCGTTCGGGGAAGAGGTTGTCGACGGCCCTCGAGGAGGTGGAGGCAACGGTCCCTCAAACACCTGACGTGCAGCATCTGCTTGAATTTATGAGGTCTTCGGAGCGGGGGGTGGCTTTTGGAAAGAAGTGAACGAGACTGGAAATAATTTTTTTGAGACGAACGCTAAACGTTTCTTTCCATCTCGGGTCTATTTTAATGCAGAGCAAAACAAAACTCTGCTTCCCTATCTCCCCTTCTTCATATGGCCCCCGATCTTGTATGAGATCGGGGGCTTTTTTTATCTCCAATGATTGACATCTACACCCAAGCGGGTATAGACTATATACCGGCTAGAAATCCATACGCGTCACGGCCAAGAAATGGTTCACGTTTCAGATGGGTAGCACAAACGGGGCGGTTTCGCCCTTCGAAGGAGAAGCGGCCGTAGCCTGAAGCACGCGTTGTTCTTTTCGTAATCATTTCTATCCAGGGGAGGTATGTTGTGTATCTGATCAACGAGGTTAGCAGGGAGGTCAATCTCTCCCAAAAGCGCATTCGAGAATACGAGAAAGAAGGGTTCATCAAACCCAAGCGTCACCCTCACACCAACAATCGGCTGTACACGGATTTCGAGGTGCTTCAGGTCCGAAGAATACACGACTTGATCCACCAGCGGGGTTTCACGCTCACCGGGCTGAAAAACCTCCTGGTTATGGCCCCGTGCTGGAACGTGTTCGACTGCGACACTCGCGAGGATTGCCCGGCGTACAAAAATCCGCATGTGCCGTGTTGGAGTGTGCGTGAGAAACAAGAGACGCTGTGTCCGGGTCCCTGTGAGCGATGCGCCGTATTCATGAATCGCGAATTCAAGAAAGAGTATGTCCTGGAACACAATCGGGACAATCGATTTCAATCTTGAACCTACGAGGCGGACGGCTTCCGTTGCGGGGGCCGTTCGCCGATTTCGCCAACAGCCCGTAGGATATCGCCCTCGGGTCCGCCCTTCTCAAACCTTCGATCGCCTTTCCTGAAAGACCATGCTCAAAGGACCCCCTCGGGTGTGTCCCGTCAATGCAGCAGGCTTAGAAGATGAAGTCCGGCGATAACGGCTCCCCCACCCAGATAGTAAGAAAGAACTATTACGGGTGTACCTAAAATGGCATTCAGGATTCCTGCACGGGTGAGATTATCAAACACAAGGATTCCCAAAAGCACCATGGGACCGTATCTTGACCAACGTCTGTATTGATATGCCTGCCTCAGGGGCAACATACCTTCCACAACGTGGCTCCCATCCAAGGGCGGGATCGGAAGCAAATTGAACAGGGCAAACGCCAGGTTCAACACCACCATCTGAGAGAACACCATAAGAAATTGCTGGTTCTCCCAAAAGAAATTCCTCAATACGATTCCACAGATAATGGCCGTTGCGAAGTTTGCGGAAGGACCGGCCAATGATACAAGAACCTGATCGCGTCTGGGGTTCTTGAAGTAACGAGGCTCTATGGGAACGGGTTTGGCCCACCCGAATCCGACCAGGAGAAAGTAGATGGCTCCCATGGGGTCCAGATGGGAGAACGGGTTGAACGTCAATCGGCCCATCATCTTTGCCGTTGGATCCCCGAACAGGTAGGCAACTCTTCCGTGCGCATATTCATGGACTGTTATAGCG
>JACQYL010000003.1 GCA_016208165.1 Deltaproteobacteria bacterium | reverse complement strand
ATCGGAGATGCCCTTTTTTTTTTTTTTTTTTCAATTCGTTCTCTCTGTGGGCCGTCGCCCCCTATGTTCCATCCTCTGCAGTGGATTAACGTCCCTTGCCCATCGTTTACGACCGCATAGCCGCGGCGACTCTGTTGCCCAGCTTGCGGCAGCTCTCGAGGTCATCCTTACCCGGCACATAGGTAACCCCCAAGCCCGGATCCAGGAGTTCGATACCCGCGGCCTCGAGCTCGGCGTTCATGGAGGGAATGGCCTCGCCGCTCCAGCCGAAGGAGCCGAAAACCACGCCTTTCTTCTTTACGGGCTGAAGCCCCTTGAGGTAGCTCAGGAACTGGGCCACCGACGGGAAGATGCCGCCGTTGATGGTGGGAGATCCCACAGCCAGGATTTTGGCGAACAGAACTTCTTTCGCGATATCGCTGTAGTGTGTTTTTCGCGCATGGACAAGCCTGGTATCCACCCCTTTTTGGGCAAGGCTTTCCGCCAGCGCGTGGGCCATGGACTCGGTGCTGCCCCACATGCTGTCGTAAACGATCAGCACACGGTCCTCGGCCAAGCCTTTACACCAATTTTTGTAGCGCCGTACGATAAGGTCCGGGTGGGAGCGCCAGATAACGCCGTGGCTCGGGGCGATCATTCGGGGCTCGATGTCGTGGGCCTCGAGTTCCCCCAAAAGGCCTGGAATCAATGCGCTCAGGGGCCACAGGATGTTGGCGAAATACTTGGCCGCCTCGTCCATAATGACCTCGATCGACACCTCGTCGTCGAATCGCTCAGTACTGGCATAGTGCTGCCCGAAAGCGTCGTTCGACAGCAATATGCCGTCTTCCCGGACAAAGGTTGCCATGCTGTCGGGCCAGTGCAGCATGGCGGCTTCGATGAACTCGAGGGTCTTGCCGCCCAGAGAGAGCGTGTTCCCGGTCTGCACTTCCCGGACGGGCCAGTCCGAGCGATAGTGGAAGTGCAACGCCTTGGCTCCTTCCCCGGTAGCCGTCACGCTCGCATGGGGAGCTTGCTTCAGGAGCAGCGGAAGTGCGCCCGAGTGGTCCATTTCCACGTGGTTGACCACAACGTGATCGATTTTGGCGGGGTCCAGGATCGCTTTGATCCGGCCCAGCATTTCCCCGAAAAACGGTTCCCGTACGGTGTCCACCAGAGCGGTTTTTTCTCCCTGTACGAGATACGCGTTGTAGGTGGCGCCCCGATCCGTGGTGTATCCGTGGAAGTCCCGCACATCGGCATCGACAGCGCCTACCCAATACACTCCCGGCGCCAGCTCAACAGGCTCCATACTTGGTGCTCCTCCCTATCTTCCGCAGTAACGGCGGGAAATGCCCTGCCGGGCGCCGGCAGGAACCATGGATGACGCGTCCGGAAAGTAGACCGTCATTAAAAGCGCCGCACCGGCTTTGCTGAACCTGCAACATCTCCCGGTCACAAAAGGCCTGGAAAGAATCATGTCTGTTTTTTGTCCGTAACAAGGGACGACTCTCTATTGTATGTCGGTGATTCGTGTTGCGCGCACGTATCGTTTCCAGAAGTACGTGTTATCGAAGAACTTACTGATGGTTACCCCTTGGCTGCAAGAGGAGTGTGCAAAGGTTCCATTACCATAATACATTCCTACATGCGAAATCTTACCTCTGCCCGTCTTGTTGAAGAACACAAGATCTCCAAATTTGAGCTTCTCTGTAGCGATGGGTCTCCCAACGGAGGCTTGTTCGCCTGAGACTCTTGGAATCCGTATCTCCTGTTCTTTGAAGACGATCTGGGTGAAACCGGAGCAGTCGACGCCTTTCCGGCTGGTGCCCCCCCACCGGTAGGGTGTGGAGGGAGGCGGATCTATGAAGGTTTTTACGGAAGTGCGGATGAGCTGGGCTGAAGCGGCGCCAACGGCTTTACCCTGTTGGGCGGCAAAAGGCTTGAGTTTCACGGAAATCATGGCCTTGCTCCGAGCCGTTTGGGCTTCGATCGCCACCCTTTCTTTATCCGCCCGGATCTGTTCGATCTGTTCCCGAATCCGTTTTTCCTGCTGTTCGAGGACCCGTGCCGCCTGAATCCGTTCGTCCTCCTTTTTCTTCCGTTCCTCTTCCTGTCTGTTTTGCTCTTCCACGCGTTTCTTCTGTTCCTCTTCCCGGATTCTGCGCTCTTCCGCGAGCCTCAGTCGTTCCGCTTCCTGTTGTTTTTCGAGTTCTTCCAGGCCCTTACGTTCCGCCTCTTCCTGCCGCCTGCGAGCTTCCACGAGTTCCAGTTGACGCTTGGCTTCCAGTTCCTGCTGGATTCGGATCCGGTCCTGTTCCTCCTCCTGTCTTCTTTTTCCCTCCTGCACCTGTTGAAGCTCGGCTTCTATTTTCTTCTGCTCCTGCTCCTGTCGTAGCCGGTCTAATTGAAGCTGCAGGCGGCGTTCTTCCTCCGCCTTACGCTCGGCGTCTTCCCGGAGCCGACGGGACTCCAGGAGTTCCTGTTCCCCGCGAGCGTCAGCTTCTGCGCGCGCTTTTTTCAGTGTCGCCAGTTTGTCCGCCTCGATTCCGCTTACAAAAGCGATTTCCTGGTCCACCATGGTTGCCGGCGGGACGTCTTTCAAGCCTTGGTCCACTCGAATGATCATGGCAATGGCCAGTTTTTCGGGTGTCAGCCCGATGCCCTGTCCGCGAATCATGCCCTCGAATACAGACTGCATCTCCGGTATGGACCAGTTACGTTCCAAAGCTACATAGGCCAGTTCCTGAGCCACCTGCTCCGGAACTTCCGCGGCTATGGCCCTGTCCATTCCTTGGTACGCCGCCTCCTGCCGCCTCTTTTCCTGAAGCTCCCACGCGGAGAGGGTCGAACCCTCGGCACGGTCGCCGCCCCTCCATAGGTGAGGTTCAAGGGATCGAACGTAATCGATTTCCTCCTCGACCATTTTGGGAGGGGGCACGTCACCGAGACCCTGGTCCACCCGGATGATCAAGGCCAAAGCGATCCTTCGCGGCGTTAGTCCGTTCCTCACGGCATAGATCAAGCCCTGGGAAACCTGCTCCAATTCCTGGGGCCTCCAGTAACGTTCCAATGCGTGGTAGACCACTTCCATGTAGATTTCTTCGGGAACGGTGGACAGCCTGAAAAGATTCAACGCCTTTGATGCGGCCATCAGTTCGGGCAAACCGACGTCCGGCTGCACGAAGAGTACTTCGGACAGGTCGATGAGTTCCGTCTCCGGACTGCCCATTTGTCGCGCTTGGTAGACCTTGTACGCGCACGAAGCCACCCGTTCGGGCTCCACCTCGTTAAAACGGCCGGTTTCCACCACGGACTTTACAATATCGACGAACTCGGCGGACATCGATTTTCCCTCTGCGACCTCTTTAGCAAAGGCGTTGAGGAGCGCATTCGAGAACTGTCCGATTTCCGCTTCGGTCAGTCCGTCTATGGACCGGAGCATCCGGACCAGTTGGTCGGAAGGCAAGGCCGCCCGGGCGGGGGACGGACCAATTAGGAAGAGCGCCAAGAGCGCTCTTATGAACCACGTTAGAGGAATTTGTCGCGCCATGAATCTCAGCCCTCGAACCCCGTTCCTAGGATGGGGAGAGTGTGTTCGGAACATCTTGATCCGGATCATCTTGCCGCGCCGGACCGCGGGAGCTTCAGAAGTTGACGGGTAGGTAGAGGAACGCGATCCGGATCCCAAGGGTTCAGAATAATCCGGTAGTTTCGGACAATCAAGGGGAATCGGGAAAAGCGTCGATCCGTCACCTCCGGAAACGGCCTCCCTTGAAGCCTTGAACGCGCGGTGCGCGAGAGCGGGATTGACTCGAAGAAAGAACTGCCGGACTCACATGGCCAACCCTCGCGTGATCGATCGGACCATTTTCTTGACCCGCGGGAACCGCCTCTGTATAGTAACTTCGGTCCCGTTTCGGGACGTTTTCATTCTGTCTCTCCGCCCGGCAATGGATTCGTCCTTTGCCGGGGATGAGTCGATCATAGACGTTGTCTTCCGAACTATGTACTCAAGAATACTAGTAGCTCTCGACGGGTCCGAATACGCTCGAAGGGGGGGACGGATAGCCCTCGACCTGGCTCGAAACATCGGCGCCACGCTGCTTGCTTGTCACGTGTATGGAGCCGAGCTTCACAATCGGCGCTTTCGGGATATGGAGCCCGGTCTCTCGAGCAGATACCTGGGCGCCCCTTTCTTGAACGAACTCCGTCATACGCACCGGTCATTGATCACCGATGGTTTGCGAGCGCTTTCCCGGGGATACATGGAGGATTACCTCACCGAGGCGAAGCGCGCCGGAGTTCAGGTGCGTGAAATCAATGTGGAAGGACGAAATTACGTCCGACTCCTTGATATCGCCCGGCAGGAAGGGGCGGGCCTGATGGTGCTGGGCGCCTTCGGGACGGCGGCGTACGATCCTGATTTTCATACTCAGCTTTTCAAGTCCATGGCCTGTTCCGTGCCGGCCGAGAGGATTGAAGCCATCGGGTTGAAACGGCAGGAAGAAGTGCACGATCAGATTATCAACGACGGTCTTGGAACCTTGTATTCACGCTTCCTCGAGAAAGCGGTTCAGCTCTCCGGAAGTTTGGGCGCCGCGGCCACATCCGGACTGGTGCGCGGCAAGGCTTACCGTGCTCTGGTGGACCAGTCGGAAATGAAGAACGCCTGTTTGACGGTGGTCGGTCGCTTTGGACACCATCGCGAAAAGGATTCGTGGATCGGTTCGAATGCGGAAGCCCTGGTTCGACTGACTCACAACAATGTGCTCGTTTGTATGTCCGAACAGGCCGCCGAGGCTAGATCCGACAAGGAGGCGTCGGCGTTCGAGTGGGATTCCGAAGCAGAAGAGCGATTGATGCGCATTCCTTCCCCTGCCAGGTCGATGGCCAAGACCGTGGTGGAGAACGAGCTGAAACAACGGGGCGAAGGCCGCGTGACCCTAAAAACCTTCCTCGAGATAGCACGACGGCTGGGCATGGGTGCTCGCCCGGATGCAGAAGATGGCTGAGATTTCAAGCGCCCGGGAGTTGACCTTACGCAAATTCAACCGGATGGCGCCTCCGTTCCATCGTCATATCGTTCGCAGCCGGCTTCTGGGCAAGACTTGTCAAGTCGGTGACCGCTTCGTGGTCTTCGAGGTGGTCCGGACCGTACCCGAAGGTCTGGTTCTGGTCACGGAACAAACCCTTTTCCGTTTCGAGTAGTGCTTGTGGCGTGCATCGATATCAGCTGCGCCGTCCGTCAATACGCTCCCGGAAGAGGCGTCTGTAACGTCTCGTTGTCCGTGGAAGAAGGTGTATGCTGCGCCCTGCTGGGCCGAAACGGATCCGGCAAAAGCACGCTTACGCGCCTCCTGTTGGGGTTGGCTCGGCCTCAATCGGGCCGGATCGCCGTGTTCGGGAACGTTGTATCCGAAGGGTCCCGAAACCACCTCAAACGAACGGGCGTGGTGCTGGATACAAGCGTCCACTGGGACAACCTCTCCGGATACGACAATGCCTATTTTGTGGCCCGATCCTATGGTCTCTCCCACGCCCTGGTGAAAGAACGACTGATCAATTATCTGCAGGCCGCGGATTTGCAGGAATGGGCGGATCAACCCGTAGCCGGCTATTCTTACGGCATGCGAAGGAAGCTCAGCATCGTTCAGGCCCTGAGTCACGAGCCGGATTTGCTGATCATGGACGAACCCACGGCGGGTGTGGACGCCCATTTCCTGACGCGACTGACGAAGATGGTGCAGGACAGAAGTTTGCGCGGCCGGACCACCTGGATCGCCGGAAACGACCCGGAATGGGTGAGCGGCGTGTCGGCCAAAGTTTTCTTTTTGGACAGAGGTTCCATTGTCGCAAAAGGGTCGGTGGACGACCTTGTCGGGGAAACCGGATCGTTGTCGGAGCTGCGCATTCTTCTGGAAGGATACACCCCGATCGCACCTCCGCCGTTTTCGTGGGTTCGCTCCTTTGTCCGGGAGGGTAGGGTGGTGACCGTCTTTCTGGACAAGGAGACTTTTCTCATTCCGGAGTTGGTGGAGTGGATCGTATCTCACGGCGGCTCCATCATCCGGATGGAGACGATCGGCGGCACGTTGCGGGACGCATTCCTGCTCAAGACGGGTAAAACCATAGAAGCATGAAGCCGATCAATGTATTTCGCCTCGAGCTGTGTTCCGCGTTCAGCAGTGTAAGGACCCTGGTTTTCCGGTTGGGCGTGGCGTTCCTGCTGGGAGCTCCCTTTGTTTTTATTGCCATGCCTGTCAGGATCAGGGTGGTCGGCCTGGTCATGCTTACCCTGTTCACCAGTTTTTTCGGCACGGCGGTGAGCCTTGTACGAGCCCGATCGGAAGGACGGCTGACGCGGCTTCGCGTGCTTCCCATTCCGGGGTGGCGGATGGCGAGCGATCAGCTTTTTGCGTGGTCGCTGGTGGATTTCGCTCAGACCGGGCCGCTGATGTTTCTGCTCGTTGCCGTGAGCGGCCATCCGATTTCGCCGGGGTTGGGGCTGCGTCTTGCCGGGCTGTACTGCATCACCGTGCTTTTGCTCAACGTGGCCGGATTCACGCTGGGATGGGTGATGAAAAACAATCCGGAAGTTCATCTCTGCGGGGGGCTGATTGTGATGGGGGTCGGACTGCTTTCCGGCCTTGTGCCGGTTCCGTCCAGGATCGAACCGCTTGTGGAGGTAACCGCGATATTCAGTCCCGTCGGACGACTGGCGGATGCGTTGGAGCGGGCAGTCACAGGCGTGCCCCAGCATGAGGGGGCACTTGCCGGAGCACTCTTTTTTCTGATTTTTTCCGGGACCCTGATCGGCCGCGCAGTGGACTGGCGCACCCGATTCGGACGCCGGTAGAGAGGGCTTCGTCCGCCGTCCGGTTGACGGAACCCAAGCCGTATTCAGTTACGGAATCCGATGTCGGTTGAGCGGTTTTCAGGCGGTTCGCGGACACACGTCAATACCAAGGAGTCCAGATGGATCCGGTGACCAAAACGTACGTGAGCATTGGACTGGTTGTTTTGGCGGCTTTTGAATTCTGGGCGGCCATGCGCATCTTCGGTCGAAAGGGACAACCGGGCAAATACAGCCCCCTCCTATTACGGCTCCACCGGATTTTCGGGTATCTGTTCGCCGTATATTTTGTGTGGATAGCCTGGGTCTGTGTCGATTTGATGGATCGATTGGCCGACGCGGGCCGGACCCTCGATTCCCGAGCCGTTATCCACGCTACATTGGCCATGACCCTTTTTGGCGTCTTTCTAGTAAAAATCAGCTTCATCCGAATGTACCGGAACTATCGGCCCTATGTGCCCATGCTCGGAATCTGTTTGGTCGTCGGAACCCTTGTATTGTGGGGGTTAGCCGGCTGGATGTTTTTGATACTCCTCTGATGCGTTGAGACCTGGGCGGAGAGGGAAACGGTTCCTTCCCCGCGATTGCGAGGGAGGTTGAGGGATCATGGGGAGAGGAGCGCTCTTCGAAAATGTGTTTTGAAGGGAGACCGGATCGCGCCTAACGGGGCGCCGATACCGAAGTCTGTTGGGGTTTGGTTTTCTTTCTCCTGAACAGGAAGAACATATAAAAAAGAACAACCCAAAGGATGCCGGCGAAGACGACGGCGCCCACCTGCCATCCGCTCAACTTGGGAACGTCGTCCAAACCGAGAAAAAAGGCATCTTCCGGAATATCCACACCGAAGCTTTCCTTATATATGTCCCGAATTTTGTAGTGAAACGCCTGGCTTTTGAACGGCCTCAGCTTTCCCAGAAAGAGTTCGATTTTTTCCCATTGCTCGTTGACGGGCTCATAGGTTCGAACAACGAGGCGCGCTCCGTAATTATCGAGATTGAAATAGGTAAACGTGAGGCCGTATCTGCTGTACGTGAAGCGATGCCGGAAATCGGCCGTTCCTTTGACCGCCGCGAACACGGCGCGGGGAAAGCGATTGCTCGAGAGTTCCTCGGGTCCCCCGATGCTCACGGGCGTTCGATCGCCGAGATCGTATTCCAGCTCCGGAATCTGAACCACGATCATGGAGGCTACAAAAATCAAGAAAGCGATTTTTGCCAGCAACAACAAGAGCTTTTTGAAAGGCGCGCGCATCGGGCTGTTAACCGGTTCCAGGGTGATTTAAACCTATTGATGTGAACGTTACATTAGTCGTGAATCGCCCCCAAGATGAGCAGGGTAAGGATGAAAGCAAGGGAGAGCAACGCGAATCCGATCCATATCCAGACGGTGCGCAGGGCCCAACGCGGATCTTTTCCGGGTTCGCGCAAGGGATATTCTTCCAGAAGAAGTTCCAGTTCCGACGCCGGAGGTTGGGGAGCGGGCTCCTCAGCCGTTTCTGCTTCGGATCCTTTTCCGGCGTTCTCCGCCGGCATCTCTGCTGTCGCACCCGTTTTCGGAGGGGACGAGGACGCTCGAACTTCGTCCGGTTTGGCGTCCGACCGAGGCCCGGGGCCTTCTGTCTTTTCCTCGGCTTCACTCATATGGATTCGGTCCTCAATAGGGTTCTCCCGCCTTGAGATAGGCTGTGATCTGCTCCCGGTCATCATGCGTCAGTTCGAGGCCGTACGCTATCATCTGACGCACGATTAAATCCCAGTTGTCGAGCCGGTAAGACTTGACGCGGTCAAGGGTATGGCACTTGATACAATGCAGGCGTATCAGCGCGATCGGCCCGGTTGGTTGGTGGGGAGCAGGCGCTTTTGGAATGCCTGCAACGTCCACATCGACCATCAAATACGGTTGACGTTCTTCGGGCACAAAAACGTTGTCATAATGGGAAATCCGGTCCACAAATCGCGGCCGGGCGGCTTCCCGGGAGTATCCTCCGAGCATGACCGTTGTGAAAGACAGTATTCCTATCAGGAGAAACACGGCGCGCGCGGAACCTTTATGATAGTTCAGCAGATGCCATCCGAGGGCCCCGCCGACAACGCAGGACGCCAGCATGTACCAGAAAAAGGCCCAGGTCATGACCATGCCCATGGCCACGTAAAACATGAGATAGAACAGGCCGACACTATAGACCATCACGGTGGGTATGGAGAACGGCCTTTTGTCGTCGGAGGTTTTCCGGAAATAGATCAGGCTCATTCCTAACATGCCTGCAACGCAGATGTGTTTGAGCCACCACCAGTCCACTCCTCCGCTCACGATGTCTCCGCGGCCCCACATGAGACTTACGTAGGCATCCGGAGCCTCGCTTTTAAGCACGTGAGCATAGAAGTAGCCTATGATGGGCAATGATAGAAATGCCGCGAAGCCCACATAGAAGGCCAGCCTCCCCCCTTCCTCGTAATAGTCCTTGAGCTTCGGACGGGCGACAAAGTACAAAAACGTCCCGCATATGCCCGCCACGGCGAATCCCCCGTAGGCAAAATTCGCCAAGGTCCTGTGGAGAGTCAGCATCAGAAAGGAAGGGTTGTAGAAACCGAGTCTGTCCCATCCGAGGACTCCGGTGCTGAGAGACAACTCCGCCTCGCCGGCTCCCGGAGTCAACATGAACCCTCCGAGGCCGTTGATGATGTAGAACTGGAGGAAAAAGAAAGGTGTTAGAAGGGCGCCGAGGAAAATATGAAGTTTCTTGTGACCCCACAGATGTTCCCAGAAAAAGTAGTGAAAGGTCAGGGTCGTGGCCAGCAAAAAAAACAGGAACTCCTCTATGATCAGGGGCCAGTAAAACTGGACGAATATCTGGCTCCAAAATTGGGGATAGAGGCCTGAAAGGGCGAACACCAATCCTATGGCGTTGATGGTCCCGATGTTGTAGATGCATACGTGGACCAATTGTACGCGCTTTGCAAGATAGTCGTATCGCCGATCCTTGTGAATATACGCCAATATCTGAGCTAGGGTGACGAAAAAGGCAAATCCGATGGCGAGGGAAGCCACGGCGGTATGAAACAACGCGATGGAGCCGATGGCCCATTTGGCGCCCAATATAGGAAACTCAATATGGGTCATCGGTAATTCCCCTTGAGAAAGGAGACGATTCGCGCCGCCTCTTCATTCGTGATGTCGACGCCCGGTCGTTTTCGTTCGATTCCAACGCGCACCTCCCAGTCCTTTTTGGCGTATCGCTCGAACTCTTCCGGACTCTTGTGATGACAGCCCAGGCACTTCTCGTAAGTCAGCCATCGATCTGCTTCCTCTGGAAGCACCTCCACTTTGACGAATTGGTCATAGACATTATACGGCTGCCTTGCCCGTTCCCGCACGAATCCGCCCAGGGCAAAAGTAAAAAAAGCGGCCAGGCCGGCGGTGAACAGCACCCATTGCCAGCCCTTCCATTCAAGGGATTTGAATCGAGCGCCGTTCCACAGAAAAGCCAGAACGCCCAAGAAGGCCACTGTGTAAAACGTACGCCATACGATCGGCCCTCCGGGGATCCAGTGCAGTGGAGGATGCCAGTGAAACACCAAATACAGGCTTATGATGCCGAATGTCATGCTCCCGAGCACGATCTTGCTCTTATACCGTTTGAACATGTAAACGGCCGCGAGCAGCAGCATGGACACCATAAGGCCCATCTTAGTGACAAAATAAGGTGAAGCATGGCCGCCCATGATGGAATAGAACACGACAGGAGCTTTGATCTGCAACATCCTGGCGAAACCCCAGCCGATGAACGGCATGATAAAAAACGACAGGAAACCTATGGTAAAAGTGAAATCCCGGGCAAACACGAAATACGCTTTTTCTTCCGGGTCCTTTTGACGCCGGCATTTCAGCGCAAATACGCCGCCCGTGAGAAGCATCGTGTAACTGATGTTTCCAAAAAAACGATGGAAAAAGAGAAAAGGATAGCTTGGATTGAAAAAGGCTTGCGCCGACCAGGCGACCGGTTCGCTTATCGGGGGAAACGGAGTGCTGGGTGTGGTCATGTACGCGCCCAGCGAGTCCCAGACGGCTTGGATCAAGAGTCCGAACAGGGCCGTCATCGCACCGAAAAATATGTGGAGACGTTTGCGATCCTGCATCCGGTCCCACGGTAAATAGTAGCCGAAAAACAAGAAGCCGACGTCGGTGAGAAAAAACACAAATTGAAACATGAGGGGCCAGAAGAACAGCATCGACCACCGGGACCAGAATTCGGTCCACAGGCCGATGATGAACATGGGTATGCCGGTGCCCAGAGCGGCTCCCGGAGAATAGAGAATCATGGAAAAGTACACCAGGCTCTTGGCCAGGCGGTCATACCGCCCGTCTTTCAAGCGATACCCGATGTACTCATAGATGGGGGCCAAAAACAGGAAGGCGGTGATAAGAGTGGCAATGGGGATATGGGAGTAGGTGACCTCTTCCATCCATACCCAGCGCGGAGCCACCGGGGGAACAATCACGGGCAGGTCCATAGAGCATCCACTTAAAGAGGCCGGTCGAGATCTCGGCGTTCGATAACAGGGTCCAGCCCGGAGGGGCTCTGGAATAACCGGGTGGAACTTCGGGTGATAAAAATTTACGCTAAAACACCCGGAGACGCAAGAGACTATTTCCCCCTACGAAGGGTCATCCACTCGACGGTCGTTCGGCTACGTCGAAGTATGGGACAGCCGAGAATCGACGGCGGTCACGCGATCGGAAGGAGTCCGAGAAACGGAAGGTGAAGGAGTTGTTCGCCGTGCATCCGGAGATCGGTTTCCTCTTCAGGCGGCCGCCTGTCGAAGCCCGATTCCGCCTTTTTGGACGGTTATTCGTTCATGCCGACCGTCCGACGGTTACGTGAAGTGCACACGGAAAGCGCCTGCATACCCTCCTGCCATCAGGATGCCGCTCAGTTTATGCGCTTTGCGGCTTTTTCTCAAGATCCAAAACCCGCCCAAGAACTCGCACAAGAATCGGCAATAAAGAAGATTAGAGTGGATTTTTATGATTTAGTATTGTAATAGAACAATTTCAGTCTGATATAATGACGAAGTGTCTGTTGTAATGAGATCTCCTAAAAGAATTGGTTCCGGAAAGACGCCCTCGGGAGTTCTCATGCCGAGCGGCGCTGTGAATGATCGTCCCAATTATCTCACATGCTGAAATGCGTCGTATCGATCTTTTTCCCCAAGGGAGGAAGTCTTAACCATATATGTCCAAAACCATATATATAGAAAGGGCGCATCATGGAGCGATTCTGGACCAAAATAAAGACTACTCTCGGTTTTCAGCCACCCGTCTCGTCCGAACCTCGACCTTCGGAACCGGATGAATCACCAGTTCCTGAAGAAGCTCGACCTCCGGAAGTGGAAAAAATGTCCGCACCCACCCCACTTCACATTCCTGAGCCACCGATTTTTGTTCAGATGGAACAGAGAATCCTGAACGCCGAAAGATATGCATTTGGCGGCCGGTCCCTCAGATTGATGGGAACCCCGCCCATGCCATGCAGCTCCTGTGGAATTCTCAATGCAAATCGATATCGTTGGGTGACTTTCAAGACCGGAATATTGAATGCGGATCGGTTTTCCTGGCAAGGTCCGCACAATCGGGTCCTGAACGGCGCTCGATACAGCTGGAAGATCATCGAAATCTGATACGGGTAGATCATCGGGGCGGGACCGGGGCCGTCACGGAAGCTGCCGGAATCTGTCATCGAAAAGGACTTTGACGTCTTGCCGAACGAAGGTGGAAGGATGGCCTTCCTTGTCCATTGTGCAATCGTCAAACGGGAGCTGTGTGCTTCGGCTCGCCCGCCCGAATGATTCTTGAATGCTTTTACCGCTTCATATGAATGCTGATGATGTCAGCGTGATAGACGAGAGGCGGGAGCGCGTTTGAAAAGACACCCTGCAATAGGCGGAACGATGAATCTCTCTGACGAGAGAATTCACTCCTAGATCTCACCTGATACGTCCCCCGACTGAATCATCGGCTTCGCCTTGACGTGAGCCCGCCGAAGCGCTCTTGCCGCCTCACCCCCAGACGAAACACTCTTCATGACGCTTCCGGGCTAGGAATCCTTTTTTTCCTTTCGGTGTTGAATGGCCCCGAAAATCTCCGTCGCAAGGATTACGGCCACCGCCAGACCTATTACCAGATAAAGATCAAACATTCCTGCCTGCCTTTCCGAGGACTTCGAGAGCCTCTATCCTGTCAAAAGCACGTTGAAAAGTTGCACTTTGGCGGAGTCATTCCGTGTAGCCCCTTCACCTCTGCCCTTTTCCGCGAGGATATTGCCATTTTCAACCAGCCGGGATGCGAGACCATTTTAGTGGATATGGATCGGACCGTTATTGGAGTCCGACCTCCCGTGCGATAATGGTCTGAAGAATTTCACTCGTTCCGCCTCCGTACAGCAGAAAACGGCAATCGCGATAGTAGCGCTGAGGTCTGTAGTCCATGGCATAGCTGTACGATGCGAAGATGCGTGTCGCCTGGTCTGCGGCCCGGCACGCCGTCTCCGTGGCAAAGTATTTTGCCATGGACGCCTCTTTCATACAAGGCCGGCCCTCATCGATCATACGCGTGGTATTGTAGATCATCAAGCGGCTGGCTTCAATCTCGGTCGCCATATCGGCGACTTTCGCCTGGATAAGTTGATAGTTGCCGATGGGCTTTCCGAATTGGGTGCGCTCTTTGGCGTACTGGAGAGAATCGTCCAGCGCGGCCCGGGCCAGGCCCAACCCCAATGCGGCGGTCATGGTCCTGATTTCCGCCAGAATTCCCATGAGGTTCTTCACTCCGTGACCTTCTCCGCCCAACCGGTAGTGGAGCGGGATCAGGCAATTCGAGAAGGCCACTTCGGAAATGGGGGTGGAACGCGTACCCAAAAGATCGAAGCGCCGGCTCGTGGATACACCCGGAGTTTCGCGTGGAACGAAGAAGAAGTTCAGCCCCTTAATGCCCTTTGTCTTATCGGTCTGGCACAATACGGTGAAAAAGTCGGCTACGGGGCCGTTGGTAATCCAGGTCTTGAGCCCCGTTATCTCGAAAGCGCCGTCTTTCCGCGCGGCCGCGGTTCGCACCGCTCCCAGGTCCGAAGCGGCATCAGGCTCGGTCAGGGCGAATGCGGCGACCTTTTCGCCCTTCATGGCGGGCAGGAAAAACATTTCCCGCAACTCGGGACCGCCATAACGATACAAGAAATTCGTGCCCATAAGGGATTGCATGGCCACAATGGCGGCAACGCTCATGGAACCCCGCGCCAGTTCCTCGCAAGCGATGCAGAACAGGGTCGAGTCGCCCCCGGCTCCACCGTCTTTGGCCGGGTAGCGCATCCCAAACAATCCCATCCTCCCGATTTCACGGAAGATTTCCCATGGGAATTCACCGTGTTCGTCGATTTCCTGAGCCTTGGGAATCAGTTCCTTATTGACATATCGGGCCATAACGGTCCGCAGGAGTTCTTTGGGAGATGACCGAAGCATGCAGCTACTCCGTTCCGGTAGTTGGGCGTTCACGTCAGCCGCCCGATCCTTTCGGTCAACGAAGGCACGATTTCCCCGAGGTCCCCCACCAGGCCGTAGTCGGCGACGGCAAATATGGGAGCCCCCGGGTCCTTGTTGATGGCCACGATGTATCTCGAATTGAGGATACCGGCCCGATGCTGGACGGCGCCGCTGATGCCGCAGGCTATGTACAGTTCCGGGCGTATGGTCTGTCCGGTTTGGCCGATCTGTCGATCCGGAGAGATCCATCCCTCTTCCACGGCCACACGGCTGCCGCCGAGTTCCGCGTTTAGTACTTGGGCGAGGTTCTCGAGCAATCTGAATCCATCTTCGCCTCCTACCCCCCGTCCCCCGGCCACCACGATCTTGGCGGAGGACAGGTCCGCGGTCCGCCCGGTTTCCCGCACCACGTCCAAGAGGGTTATTCTGAAGTCATTTGAATCGAGTTCGGGCCGGACGACGCGCACTTGACCTTTTCGCGTGAGGTCGGCCGGCCTCGGTTCCATCACACCCGGCCTCACCGTGGCCATTTGAGGCCGGACACCGGCCGTAACAATGGTGGCCATGATGTCACCCCCAAAGGCCGGGCGGGTCTGGAGCAGATTCCGGTTGGGATCCTCATGGTCTATTTCGAGACCGGTGCAATCCGCGGTCAAACCTAGCCGGAGTCTTCGGGACAGTCGGGGCGCCAAATCTCTGCCGGCGTGGGTGGCTCCCAAAAGGATAACGGCCGGAGCGTGTTCTCGGATCAGGTCGGAAAAAACCTTGGCGTACGAGGATGTCTGATAACGGTCCAATCGAGGGTCTTCAATGACGAAAACAACGTCCGCTCCGCCCGTAATGAGGTCGGAAGCCAAATGCCGTATGCGGTCACCGGCCAGTACGGCTGAAACCTCCTGACCCAGGTCGTCCGCCAACGTGCGCGCCCGACCCAGCAATTCGAGCCCAACGCGGTTCAAACGCCCGTTTTGCTGCTCGGCAAATACCCACACACCCCGGTGACCGCTCAGGTCCGGGATCGAACGTTTTTCCGCGTCGGAGAGAATGGCTTGTTGTTTGCACGACTCGATGCAAACGCCGCACATGGTGCACCGTTCCGTCTGCCGGGCGCAGTCGGCCACGATCTCCACGGCCCCGTAGGGACAGACACGTACGCAGACCATGCAGGCATTGCACTTATCGGGGTCGATCCATACGGCCACGGCTGGATACCTTTATAGCAAATGCGCGGCGGAAAGCCGATCCACCAGTCTGGTTGCCATCACGTCCGCGGAGTCCTGCCAGATTTCTCCCATCCGCTCCTGTTTGGGCGAGAACACTCGAACGACTTTGGTCAGAGAGCCCAGAAGTCCGATGTCGTCCACCTTAAGCCCTATATCGGCGGCGTTCCACACTTCGATGGGAGCCTTTTCCCGGCAGGCGGATAACAGATTCCTGATAACAGGATACCGAGGGCGGTTCTTGGAGGCCAAAACGGTCGCCAGACAGGGCAGTGGGCTGATCGCTGTTTCGATGCCGCCATCCACCGTCCGTTCGCAAATGATCGAGGCGTCTTTCGTTTCCATATGTCGGACATAGGTGACCTGGGGGAGGTTGAGAAACTCCGCCACTTGAGGTCCGATTTGCGCCGTGTCGCCGTCGATGGCCTGACGGCCGCAGAGAATGAGGTCGAACGGCTGCAGCCGCTGGACGGTCTTGCCCAAAACCGTGGACGTGGCCCAGGTATCGGCTCCAGCGAAGAAGGGATCGGTGAGCAGAATGCCTCTGTCGGCGCCCATACCCAAGGCTTCCGAAATCGCGTCTATTGCCTGGGGGGGCCCCATGGACACCACTGTGATGGAGCCTCCCCTGATCTCCTTGAGCTGGAGGGCGGTCTCCAGGGCGTGGGTGTCTTCCGGGTTGATGATGCCGGGCGCGCCTTCACGTTTCAGGGTGCCGGTGCGAGGGTCGATTTGAATTTTCGAAGTGTCGGGGACCTGCTTAACTAATACAATGATATTCATGTGTTATACCAATATATTAGACAAGAAAGTAAAATATTGTATACAATAGACGTTACGATATCAGAACGGGACCGCTTGTCAAGATAAAAGGCTTACACGGAAGCGTAGCTGTGGCGTCTCCAAAAAAAGTTTGAGTGCGCCGGGCACGAAGTGTATAACAAGCGGAAACGGACTGAATTGGAGGTTGTCCCATGGGCGTTGGCAAACAGATTTGCGTAATTTTGAAAAATGAGCCGGGCGAGTTGGCGAAACTCTGCGATGTGTTGGAGAACCATCATGTAAATATATTGGCGATCAGCATACAGAACGCCAAGAACTACCTGATGGAACTGTTCCGTGCCCGGGAGAAGACAGGAAGGCGCATTACCGTAGCCGACCACTATCGCGGCATCCTGCAAGAGACTTCAACTTACTCTGTGATCCGTCTGGTGGTGGATCATCCGGATGTAGCTCTGGATGCCTTGAACGAACGTGACTACCCGGTAGATACGGCGGACGTTCTCGTTCTGACGCTCAAGAACGAGCCCGGCGTCCTGGGAAAGATGGCTCGTCGTCTGTCCAAAGAGACCATCAATATTGACTATGTATACGGCTCCGTGATGGAGAACGAAGCGACGTCCATCTTTGTCTTTCATGTGGATGAAGACGATTGGGACCGGGCGGTCCGGGAATTTGTTTCATAACGTAATGAGTGCTCGTCCGATGCGCATATCGGAGCTTTTCCAAAAGAAGCCCGTGGGCACGACCGTGCGCACGCACGGCTGGATTCGCACCCGTCGCGATTCGAAAGGCGGATTTTCATTCCTGGAAGTCAACGACGGCTCGTGCCTGAAGAATATCCAGGTGCTGGTGGACGGCAATCTGGAAAATTACACGTCCGAGCTGTTGAAGCTTTCTCCGGGTTGCAGCGTCGAAGTCACGGGTGCGTTGATCGAATCGCCCGGCAAAGGACAGGCGGTGGAAATCCAAGCCTCCGGCGTACGGGTGCTGGGTTGGGCCGACCCCGATGAATACCCCCTTCAAAAGAAACGTCATTCCTTCGAGTTCTTGAGAACCCTGGCTCATCTCAGGCCGCGCACCAATACGTTCGGGGCCATTTCGCGCATACGCAACACAATGGCCGATGCGGTGCACCGTTTCTTCCAGGATAACGGGTTTGTTTACCTCCATGCTCCCATCATTACGGGAAGCGACTGTGAGGGGGCGGGCGAGATGTTCCACGTCACCGCCCTGGATCTCGATAGCATGTGCCGTGGGGGAAGCGTCACGTTTTCCGAGGATTTTTTCAGGAAGCCCGCTCACCTTACCGTCAGTGGACAACTCGAGGCGGAAGCGTATGCCATGGCCTTGGGAAGAGTCTACACCTTCGGTCCTACGTTCCGCGCCGAGGACTCGAACACGTCCAGACACCTGGCTGAATTCTGGATGGTCGAACCCGAAATGGCGTTCTGCGATTTGGACGAAGACATCGACCTTGTGGAAGCGTTCTTGAAATTCGTTATTGGGAACGTTCTGGAACGCTGCCCGGAGGACATGGATCTGTTCCATCGTTTCGTCGATACGACGATTTCACGCGTATTGGAGGACCTTCTGACGCAGCGTTTCGAGCGCATATCTTACACGGAGGCGGTGAATCTTGTTTCCCGCTCCAAGAAGACGTTTGACGTTCCCATTCAATGGGGGGATGATCTTCAGTCCGAGCACGAACGATTCCTCACCGAGGACGTATTCAAACGGCCGGTCGTGTTGACGGGTTATCCCAAAGCGATTCGTCCTTTCTATATGCGGGTTAACGACGATGGAAATACCGTGGCCGCCATGGACGTGCTGGTCCCCCGGGTGGGGGAAATCGTGGGAGGCAGCCAGCGCGAGGAACGGTACGAGGTGCTGGCGGCGCGTATGAAAGAGGCGGGAATGAACCTGGATGACTATTGGTGGTACCTCGACCTTCGTAAATACGGCACCGCGCCCCACTCCGGATTCGGTTTGGGTTTCGATCGGTTGGTGCAGTTCGTCACGGGTATGTCCAATATCCGCGACGTGATTCCCTTCCCCCGTACACCGGGAAATTTGGAGTTTTAGATGGCGGGCATCAAACCCTGGAAAGTACTCAAAAGCGATTTGGACAACTCTTATCGGGTGTTCCGTGTGCGCACGGACCATTCCCAGTCTCCCCGTACCGGCCGTGAACATAAATTTTTCGTTCTGGAGTCGTGTCCCTGGGTGAATGTAATACCGTTGACGAAAGACAAGGAGGTCGTTCTCATCCATCAATACCGTCATGGTATTCGCAAAGTCACCTTGGAAATTCCCGGAGGCCTGGTGGATCCCGGCAGGACCCCCCTCGAGGCGGCCAAGAAGGAACTCCTGGAAGAGACCGGATGTTCGGCGTCCCGGTGGACGGATCTGGGCTGGGTACATCCGAACCCGGCCATTCTGGACAACCGGTGCTACACGTATATTGCCCACGATGTGGACTACTTTGGAGCTCAACAACTGGACGATGCGGAAGACATTCAAACCTGCCTGCACCCTCTTTCTGAAGTGCCCTCACTGATAAAAAACGGCGACATTACTCATGCACTCGTGCTGGCGGCTTTCTATCGCCTGTTTGTTGAATATAATCCCGTTGCCTTTCATGAATGACCACGGCCCGGATCGGAAAAAAGCGTTTCGGTTCTGTCCTTCCTGTGGTGGCGAGTTGGGTTGGACGGTGATTCGCAAAACCGAACCGCCGAGATTGAAATGTCGGCGTTGCGGGTTTGTTTTCTACCTCGATCCGAAAGTGGCGGCTTGCACGGTGATCGATCGGGATGGATCGATTCTGCTCGTCAGAAGGGCGATACCTCCCGAGATCGGTAAGTGGGTCGTTCCCGGAGGCTTCGTGGATCTGATGGAGCCGGTGGAAGCCGCAGCCGTTCGTGAAACGCGCGAGGAAGCCAATATCGACGTTTCCATCGACCGCTTGCTTGGCGTGTACTCCTATCCGGATTCCGAGGTGGTCGTGGTGGTGTACACGGCCCGATGGGACCACGGAGAAATCGAGGCGGGAGACGAAGTGAGCGAAGCCCGGTTGTTCGCATACGACGCCGTACCTTGGGACGATCTCGCATTCCGGAGCACCGAAGATGCGTTGAGGGATTACCTGAACTTCAAAGGAGCTTAGCGGCTTTTATCGGCCGACAGGAACGTACCTATGGACATTGACTGGCGTAAGGAATATACGCGCGACGGTTACCGCGTGAGCCTGGCGGGCAGTCCCATCATCATGCATTGCCACCACTTCAACATCAACCTGCAAACCATGGCCGAGGAAACGTTGGGCATGGAAGGCGCGAATCTCATGGTGTGCGCCGCCGAGCGGGCGTCGGCCAACGGGTTTCGCATCATCCTGGAACGGTATCCCCAGATCCGCACCGTTAAGTCCAAGATCGAGCTGGCCGAAACCCTGCATCAGATTTGCGGCTTAGGGCTGCTGAACTTCCGCCAGGTGGGATCGAGGCGTTCCCGCGTGGAATCCCTATCAAGCCACCACGTCACAGGGTGGCTGGCCAAGCACGGCCGGAGGTTCACTCCGGGATGCCATTTCACCAGAGGCTGGATCGCAGGCATACTATCGGTTTTGTACGAACGAGAGTATGAAGTTGAGGAAACGGCCTGCAAGCTGGTGAAAGGCAAGGTCTGTAAATTCGTAGCTACAGAGAGAAACCATGGCGATTGACGGAGCTAGAATTGTCCGAGCCGTTATGCAGGGCAGTGCCACGCGCGACTCGAAAGGAATCATCCCCATTTTCGGGGTGTATCTCTCCCTGAACTATGCCTCTTATTACAACATGCTTTGCTTTGAATTCGAGCGGATTCTCAGGCCGAAACCGCAGGTTCAAGCTGTGGATCTGCTGATTCGCGCGGCGCAGGAATGCTCTTACGCGACCTTCCACGGTATCCGGACCTCGTCCGAATGGGACGAACTGGTTCGTCCCATGATCGAGACCGAAACCGACCAGATAGAAGCGTTTGCCGCTATCGCCGTTGCGCTGGGATGGGGGGACCTGAAAATAAAAGAGATTGTTCCCCATGAGAAGCTGGTGATCCAGGCCATGAGCGGTTACGAATCGGACGGTTATCTTCTGAATTACGGGAAGGCCGACAGCGGCAAATGCTTCATGCTGTGCGGCGTAACGGCGGGTTTCATGGATCTGATGTACGGTCCGGATTATCCGGACGGATGTTTTACGTACAAAGCTCAAGAGAAACACTGTCGGGCCCAAGGAGACCCGTGTTGTGAGTTTGTTGCGGTCAAAAGGATACGTGAGTCTTAGAGAGTCCGATTCCCAGCGATCCCTGGCGTGTTGGGAGGTCATGGATTGCAACGAGGAGATGTGTCCCGTCCATAGGGGCGGCAAGAGCCCTTGCTGGCTGGTGCCGCGCACTCGGTGTTTTAACTCCTATCAGATCGATTTCCGTTCGAAACTGGCATCCTGTCTCATGTGCGATTTTTTCGAAGCCCACGCCAACGAAGATCCGCTGGGTTGGAACGGATTCGTTGCCGATCAAGTGCGTGTGTATTTCGAGGACGCCCTGAAGCATGCCTACCAGCGTGAAGAAGGATTTTTTCAAATACTGGATCGGCTGCCGGACGGCTTGTTCACCACGGATCGGGACTGGAAGATTACATACATCAATCCCGCGGCGGAACAGATCACCGGATTCTGGTCGCACGACGCAGTGGGCATGTATTGCAAGGACGTGTTCAAGAACAGCATATGCGAAACCGATTGCGCGGTGAAGCAGGCCGTGGAAACCGGGCGCAACATTTACAACCGGGAATACCGCATTCGAAACGCTCTTGGTCGGGAGGTGCCTATCATATGCAGTACTTCCGTGCTACGGGGAGCACATGGGGAAGTCCTGGGCGGGATCGAGGTATTCAAGGACATAACGGACAAGAAACGTCTCGAAGATGAACGAATTGCTTCCGAGAGGAAATACCGCCGGATCTTCGAAGGATCCCAGGATATGATTTACGTGGCTTCCCGGACGGGTGCGCTTTTGGACGTCAATCCGGCCGGAGTGGCCATGTTGGGATACCGGGACAAGGAGGACCTGCTGTCCGTGGGAAACGTGAGCCGGTTGTATTTGAGTGCGGACGCACCGCGAGCGTTTCAGGAGATGATAGACCGGGACGGCATGGTCAAGGATTTCGAGACCGAATTGGTCCGAAGGGACGGATCCCGGATTACCGTGCTCATCAATGGGAATTCGGTCCTGGGACCGGACGGCCGCGTCGAGTTGGTCGAAGGTTTGGCCAAGGACATCACGCTCCGCAAACAGGCGGAGAAAAACCTTCAGCAGCGGAACCGGGAACTTCAACTCCTGAACAACATCGCCCTCACGATGAATCTGACGATGAATCTGGACACGATCCTCCAGTTCGCTCTCGAGAACGTGCTGGCCATGCTGGGCCTCAAGACCGGAGGAGTGTATCTGATCGACCGTGAAGCGGGGAGACTGGTGTTGCGGGCCCAGGTGGGCATGACCAGCGGCATGTTCGGAAAGAAAGGGACGATCACGCTTAAAGACGATCGACTGATGAAAGCCCTGTTCCAGGAGAACATCTCCTTTGCACCCAAGCCGCGGTTCCCCTCTTTCCTGGCTTCCGTACCCCTGCGCGACGGCCATCACGAGCTGGACTTTCATTGTTTCCTGATTACGGCGAAGAACAAAGCCTCCGGATTCTTTTCCCTGGAGCTGCCGGCCGGCCGCGAGCTGAACATCAAAGAGAAAGACCTGATGGGGTCCATAGGGAACTTCCTGGGCGCAGCCATCGAGAACACCACGCTTATGACGGCGGTCAAGCGTCACCGCGAGGAATTGCAAAGACTGGCGGGGGAGCTGTTCCACAGTCAGGAAAGAGAGCGGAAACGCATCGCCCAGGAACTGCACGACGAAGCGGGTCAGAGCTTGACCGGCATCAACCTCAACCTTGAAACCGCATTAAGGGCCATACCGGAGCATCTGACGGACGTGCGGTCGAGCATCGAGGAGGCCCAGAAACAGGTGAACCGGACCTACCAGGAGATGCGGCGTATTTCTCACCGGCTGCATCCCGCCATGCTGGACGACCTGGGACTCAAACCGGCCCTTTCGGAGATGTTGGAGTACATTTCGGCCAACTCGGGCCTGAACGTGAATTTAAACGTGGTGGGGTTCGACGGCAGACTCGATCCGGAAGTCGAGACCGTGCTGTATCGGTTCTCGCAGGAAGCGTTGCAGAACACCCTCAAGCATTCCGGAGCCGAGAATTTCAAGCTGTCGATCATCCGAAGTTATCCGCGCATCATCCTGGTGGCCGAGGATGACGGCGTCGGTTTCGACCCGGAGAAAACGGAGACCAATAAAGGGCTTGGGCTGCTGGGCATGCGCGAACGCGCCGCCATGCTGGACGGGATCTTCAACATACGAACTCAGCCGGGCGTGGGCACGCGCATCCGTGTCGAAATACCTATCAGGGAAAAGGAGAGCGATGGGTAAGATTATTCGGATCTTGTTGGCGGACGATCACACCATTGTACGTCAGGGCCTCGAGAAACTGCTCGAGGTCGAGCCTGAATTCCGCATCGTGGGACAGGCTCGTAACGGGAGGGAAGCCGTGGACATGGCGCTCGATCTGACCCCGGACGTGATCCTCATGGACATTGCCATGCCGCAATTGAACGGCATCGAAGCCACCCGCCAGATAAAGAAGCAACTGCCGGCCTCGAAGGTGGTTATCCTTTCCATGCACTCCCATGCCCACTACATCAGCGAACTGTTCGAAGCCGGCATTTCGGGATATCTGGTGAAGGATTCCACCGGCGCGGACATTGTGGACGCCGTCCACGCGGCCGTTCGCGGAGAAACCTACCTGAGCCCTTCCATTTCCAAGAAGTTGGTGGACGATTACCTGTACCTGAAAAGCGGCTCGCGCAAAGAAGATCTGTACGACACGCTTTCCGACCGGGAGCGGGAAGTGTTCCAGATGATCGCGGAAGGCATGTCCACCAAGGAGATCGCTTCCTCCCTGTGCATCAGTCCGAGCACGGTGAAGTCGCACCGCGCCAACATCATGGAGAAGTTGCAGGTCGACCCGGGGGAACGATGTTCCCCCGGACGCCCTTGCGCGGGGCGAAAGCTGCTCCCGATTGGTCAATTAGTCTATGTTCACGGGGTGCCTGAATAACCTGACTCCGGCGAGATTCAAACGTTTTCCCCCCGCGCAAAGTTGCAGCGGCGTAATTTCGGGAAGAAGGGAGCGCCTCAAATGGTGATCGACGTTCATTATCATCCGTTGACCGAAGGTTGGCTTTCGGAAGGCTGGTGGAAGACCATCAGCGCGGTCTATATTCAGGCGCTGAAAGCCAGGGGGATGGACATGTCCGAGGAGGCTGTGCGGGGCGCCGTCCTTGCCACGTTCTGGGATCCGGATGGGAGTAAGTTGGTGGCCGAGATGGACGACGCCGGCATCGACAAAACGGTGATCCTGCCCATGGACCTGGCGTATGCATACGGTGAGCCGCCAATCCCGGTGGAGGAGCAAAACAAGGCCTTTGCCAGGATGCAGGAGGCGTATCCGGACCGCATCATCGCTTTCGCAGGCGTGGACCCGCGAAGACCGGACGCCGTGGGAATCGTGGAAAGGGCGATCGGGGAATGGGGACTCAAAGGCGTCAAGATCCATCCGGGTGCGGGCTTTTACCCCGATGAGGGAGCGGCGCATCGCTTCCTGGGGAAAGTATGTGAACTGGGGGCGCCGGTGCTCACCCACACCGGCGTGTGGTTGGGGAAGAGCAAGCCGTGTGACCCGATCCGTCTGGATGAGCCCCTCCTCGATTTCCCCGATTTGAAGATCATCACCGCGCATCTCGGCCGGGGCTTCGAGCGACAACTGTGCGAGTTGGGCGTGTACAGGCCCAACCTGGCCACGGATTTCTCGGGATGGCAGTTGGCCGCTCGAGGACACTACACCGCGTTTTGTACGGCCTTGAGGAACGCTCTGGATTGTTTCGGCTCCGGTCGAGTCTTTTTTGGAACCGACGGGCCTTTCCTCCGCCCCGCCATGCCGAACAAGGTTTTCGTACAGATCATAAGAGAACTCCCGCAAAAGGCGCCTGAAGGCATTTCCTTTACCGATGCGGAAGTGGAAGCCATGCTCGGAGGAGCGGCGGCAAAGTGGCTGGGATTGACCTGAGGCGGGTCTTACCGGTCTCCCTCTCGCCCGATGAACTAGCCTTTCCCTCTCCCCGCCGCGGACTCCAATCGGCTCCATCCTGTGGAGCGGATGTGGAGCCACAGAGGGGCGCAACTGTCAAGATTCATTAGAACGCCGACAGGTCAGGACTTTCCAACGGAATCAAACGCTTCGGATCAACTTGTTTCCCTTGCCCGGCGGACCGGTCAAGGGGAATCTTCTTACGAACGGTGGCGTTGTATGGTGCTGCGGCCTTTAGGTCCTTTCCCCCGGCGCCTTTGCTGACGGGACGGGACGGGTGGCTTCTCTTCCCTCCGACCAAAGCCAACAACTCGCCCACCATCTCATTCATCTGTTCCGTCTGGGCATTGAGTTCTTCCGATGCGCTGGCCGATTCCTCGGCATTGGCGGCATTCTGCTGGATCACTTTGTCCATTTCCGCCACGGCCTTGTTGATCTGGTCGATCCCTTGAGCCTGCTCTCCGGATGCGGCGGCGATTTCAGCCACCAATTCCCCCACCTTCGAAACACTGCTATTCACGCTGCCAAAAGTTTCACTGGTTCTGGACAGGATGTCGGACCCGCTGGTAATTCTTTGGACAGTTCCTTCGATCAGTTCCGATGTGTTTCGGGCGGCTTCGGCCGCACGCATGGCCAGGTTTCGGACTTCCTCGGCGACCACGGCGAACCCCGCTCCCGCTTCTCCGGCGCGGGCCGCCTCTACGGCTGCGTTCAGGGCCAGGAGGTTGGTTTGAAATGCGATTTCGTCGATGGTCTTTATGATTTTGGACGTTTCCCGGCTTGCCCGGGAGATCTCCGCCATGGAAGCCGTTAAGTCGGTCATGGCCCCATTGGCCTTGGCAACGATGGCATCGGCTTGTTTCATGAGCGCGTTCGCCTGGTTGGCATGGTCTGCGTTCTGCTTGGTCATGGACGCCATCTCCTCCATGGAGGAGGACGTTTCCTCGACGGAAGCGGCCTGCTCGGACGATCCCTCGGCCAGAGATTGGCTGGCGGCGGAAACCTGTCCGGATGCGGCCGCCACCTGGTCGGCTCCGGTGCTCAGATTTTCCGTGATTCTAGCCAGTACCTTGTTGACGCCCGTGCTGATGAACCATCCCAATCCGAGGCTCAAGAAAACCACTGCAATGGAGATGACGATGATGAGTCGGCCGGCGGATCTTTCCATGGTAACGGCCTCGCCTGAATAGGTCTCCATCTGGTCGTAAGCTCTTGCTTTCAGGGCTTCGACGGCTTCGGCCAGGCTCTTTTGTTTTTCTCTCAGATCCTCTCTGACCAGGGTTCCCAACTCGTCTTTCAGTTTTTGCTGCAGGATGATCTTATCGAAAACGGATTCAAAGGCGGCAAAGTAGCTTTTCCCTAACTGGTTGATTTCGCCCGTGGTGGCGCTGTTGAAATTAGAGTAAGCTTCTTTGAAGCGAAGGACATACCGATCCTCGGCCCGTTGGAGGATATTCTTTTCCTGCCGTCGCATTTCCGACAACAACAAGCGGATTTCCTTGTCGTTGACCCGATCTTCGATTTCACGAGCCGTCTCCACCAGGGTTTTGACTACCCCCCGGCTGTCCTCTTTGCTGTCGTACCATCCTACCGTGGATGTGATTTCAAGGCTCTCCTTCTTCTTTTTGATGATGCCTTGGCAGAGGGAATCAAATTCGGTGAAGAGGGCCGCCGCCTTTTGGGCGTCGGCTTCGATCGCTCCGCCCTTGCGGCAGGGCGGGATTTTGAGGCCTTCCAGGCCTTTGATCGCTTTTCCCAGGTCGGAATGCCCGCCGATCATGGCTGACTGGAGCGTTCCGAATGCAGCCAGCTTTTCTTGAACGCGCGGGTTCAGCGTGTCAAAGTCGTCCGTGCTCCGTTCCACGTTGGCAAGTTCGTTCACGTTTACCCGGATATTGAGTAAGACGCCGTCCATGGTGCTTGCCACCACGTACTGGGGAAAGCGGAAGTCCAGAATGTGTTCGTACGTTTTTCCCACAGCCGTGAATCGATTGATAAAGAACACCGACAGGCCGGCCACCATGACCGAAAGGATGATGGTCATTCCGATCAGTTTCTGTTTGAGGGTCCATGTTTTCATCGTGATTCCTCCTTGGCTGAGTGCTGGTCCATAGAATAGTGAGACAGAGCTCGGCCCCTGGAAAAGCAAGAAATATGCCAAACACGAAGAGACCCTGATTTTCGTGCAGTTACGGCATGTTGTGCAGCGAGGGGATCATGTTTGCCATTGAACAGGCTTCCTGTTTCGCGCGAAAATTCCCGCGATACAGTAATTTTTCTCGATACACAGGAATCTCGCGCCGGGAAAGAAGCGGCTCGGGGTTCCTAATCGGCTTTCGGCCGGGGGAGTTTGTGGATTTTCAGCAGGTGATAAAGGCGGGACTGGGAAAGGCCTGAAATGCGACACGATTCGCGCATACTACCCCCGGTGAGGGATACGAGCTGTCGAAGATAGTTCTTCTCGGCTTCGTCGATCATGCTGTTCCGATATTCCTTGAGGGAGGGAAGTTGGGCCGGTCTTGGGGTAACGGCGCGTTCAGACGTTTCGCCGGCGTACCCGCGCCCGACGGATGACCGGGCCAGCTTCACACGGATATTGGTGGGAAGGTGTTTGGGGAAGAGGACCGGGTCGTTGCCGGAACTCACCATCGCGCGTTCGATCGCGAAGAGCAGTTCCCGCACGTTGCCCGGCCAGTCGTAACTTAGAAGCGCCTCGCAAAACTCGGGCGACACGCCTTTCGTTCCCGCGCCGTATGTTTCGGAGAGCTGGCGAAGGTGGATCAGGGCGATCTCCAGCGTATCCTTGGCCCGGACCTTCAGCGGCGGCAGGGGAATCTCCAGGGATTTCAGGCGAAAATAAAGATCCTCACGAAATCGACCTGTTTCGACCATTTGGGCGAGGTTCCGGTTGCTCGCGGACAGCAATCGGAAATCGCTCGATACCTCTTCGGTCGAGCCTACGGGACGAAATCGACGTTCCTGAAGGACCCGAAGCAGTCCGGCCTGAATATCCAAGGGGAGTTCTCCCACTTCATCCAGGAAAAGGGCGCCTCCGTCGGCTTGCTTGATCACGCCGGTGTGGTGCTTGTCCGCCCCGGTAAACGAGCCCTTTTGGTGGCCGAAAAGAATGCTGGCGGCGAGGGTGCTTGGTATGGCCGTGCAATCCAGAACCACGAAGGGCTTGCCGGAACGCCGGCTGTTTTCATGGATCGCCTGGGCAAAAAGCTCCTTGCCGGCGCCGGTCTGGCCGGTGATCAGCACACTTTCTTCACTGGACGCCGCCTCGGCGGCAAGATCGATGCTACTTTGAATTTCCGGACTGCTGCCTAGAATGCCGATACGCTTGAACGAAGTTCTAAGGCGACGTTCGGTTTTCGCCCCCCGGTATTGCATCGTCCTTGTCAACAGGAGGATGAGTTCCTTCACACGCAACGGCTTTTCGACATAATCCCAGGCGCCGCTCTTTATGGCCAGCTCGGCGCCGTTGGGATTGCCGGCCGCCGTGAAAATGATGATCTCGGGCGAACCGGGCGCTGTCTTGATTTCAGGGATGGCTTTCAATCCGTCTCCGTCGGGCAGGAGCACATCGAGAAATACCACATCGAATGCACCGGAAAAGAGCTTTACCATGCCCGCGTTCAGGGTTAGGGCAAATTCCGCGGCGTAGCCCATGTGTTGCAAGTGCAAACACAGCATGTCGCAGATCTGCGGATCGTCATCGATGACTAGAATCTGCGCCAGGGGCATCAATCCTCCAAATGTCTTCGAAGGGTTTTGGCGATCTTATGTATAACCAGCGGCTTCATGATTACGTCGCGGATTCCGATCATTTCGGCTTTTTCCTCCGAGATCCGTTCGCTGTAGCCGGTGCACAGGATGACGGGGATATCCGGACGGATTTTTAGTACCTTCCGGGCCAGTTGGTCCCCCGGCAAGTCAGGCATGGCCAAGTCGGTGATGACAAGGGAAAAGGCTAGGGGGTCGGCCCTGAAGATCTCGAGGGCTTCCATGCTGCTGGTTTGAACACACACGGAGTAGCCAAGGTGTTCCAGGACGCGCTTTCCCAGATCGGCGAGCATTTCTTCATCATCGACAAAGAGGATCCGTTCATGACCTCCGGGAAGTTGGTCGGGATGAAGGACCGCTGATGAATCTTTTCCGTGGAAGGCGGGCAGGAAGATCGAAAATTGAGAACCCTCTCCCGGCTCGCTTTTGACGCGGATGGCTCCCCCGTGGCTCTGAACGATAGTTTGCACTACGGAGAGGCCCAGTCCGGTACCCAGGTCCTTACATTTTGTGGTGAAATAGGGCTCGAAAATGCGGTTCAATAGTTCAGGCGACATTCCGTGGCCCGTGTCCTTGACCGTCAACACGATGTGCTCTCCGGGATGAAGTTCGGGAAAGTCGGCAACGGCCCGGGAATCGATCTGTTTCATGTTCAGCGACAGGTCCAGCACCCCTCCGCTTTCGGCCATGGCGTGGTAAGCGTTGGTGCACAGATTCATCAGCATTTGATGGATCTTATCGGGATCAGCCAACACAAGGTCATCCGGGGTGGCGAGCTGCAGGCGAATGCCGATGGTGGTCGAGAGGA
The DNA here is from genome assembly GCA_016208165.1 of Deltaproteobacteria bacterium. Taxonomy (NCBI): domain Bacteria; kingdom Pseudomonadati; phylum Myxococcota; class Myxococcia; species Deltaproteobacteria bacterium. The sequence continues at coordinate 17,623 of JACQYL010000003.1, read as the reverse complement.
CGGCCCTGAGCAATTCTGAAACCTCCTTCATAATCGGTCCGATTCTCACGGGCTTCGTCACCTGCTCGCTCCGGCGGCTGAAATAGAGGATCTGTTTGACCAGTTCCTTGGCGCGATGTCCGGCCTTCAAGATGTTTTCGAGGCAGTATTCGACGACTCCCGGTTCTTGAGGCAACTTGAGTTGGGCCAGTTCGGTATAGCCCAGGATGGCGCCGAGAATGTTGTTGAAGTCGTGGGCCACGCCGCCGGATAGAGCTGCCATGGCTTCCATTTTCTGGGCCTCGAAGAGTCGGGATTTCATGTTCTCTTGTTCGGTAAGGTCCAGGTAAATCACTAGATGCTTGCCGGTGCTCATGGTAACAGGCCTGAAATGGACGGTTTTTTCTTTTCCGGACTTGCATGTGACCTGGAAGGTTCGGTATCGGTCCCGGATGTTGGTGGCCCGTTTCAAATCGTCGATCCAAGTTGAGATCGCTTTCCGCCGGTACTCCGGGTCGGGATACGCCTTTTCAAACCATTCCTTTCCGGTGGGGATGTCCGCCAGAGTGTACCCGAACATATGGGTGAATTCCGGATTGATATAGGTATAGCGTCCTTGCCTGTCGATGATGGCGATGCCAAGAGAAGATTCCTCCACCAGAATTCGGAATTTTTCCTTTTCGATATACAGGGCCGCTTCTGTTTCCAATCGTCCGGTATCGGCGACGACGGCCGCCACCACATAGCCGTCTTGAGGATCCCTGCTATTCGTTGGGCGCGCGTGTACCCGGCAGTTAAGTATGAAGCCGTCTTTCCGAACGCAGCGGGCGCTCACTTCTCCGAATCCGTCTCTTTCCAGCATTCCGTACAGTTCACGGCCGACACGGTCGAATTCTTCCTTGGAGGGATAAAGCACCGCGGCGCTCTTTCCATGCAATTCTTTGTAATCGTACCCCAGCATCCTCTGCATTGCGGTATTGCCCCAAAGCAATATCCGCTTTCTCACGATACCGATTCCCACGGGTGAGACCTGGAGAATGGCTTCGAGCAGTTCTTTCTCCGGAGGACAGGAATCGCTTATCATAGGTGTTTCTGGGTCCTCCGCCACGCTCCTTTCAATCTGTTCGATGTTGCTTCCAACCATGGCCAAACCTCAAGGATACAGTTCCGGATAGAGCGCTCTTTTGCAGTCGGGGCAGATGCTGTGGGAAAATTCGGCGCTAGTTCGGTCTTTCAGAAAGGATTCGATCTGAATCCAGTTTTCGTTCTCATCCCGGATCTTCTTACAGTTGGCGCAGATGGGGATAAATCCGCTCAATGCTTTTTCAAGCGCATTTGACAATTGCTGCTCGAGAATGCGCTGTTCCTCCCTGATTTTCTTCTGCTCGGTGATATCGAGGAAGGAGGCGACGCTTTGCAGGGTTCCCGGAATCATATCGATGCTTGCCAAAAGGTGACGAACGTCACCGTTGCGGTCATCGAACCCGAACTCATAGTTTGTGGGGGCCCCATTTCCCGGAAGTCGTCGTTGATGGTGGTAGGCCTCCATGCGTCCCCGGTCGGCGGAGTGAACGAACTCGGACCAGGATTTCTTTCCTTCCACCTCCTCCTTGGCGAAGCCGGAAAGCTTTTCGAATTCGCGGTTCATCAGGGATATGGTCTTGTCGTTTTCGATGATCACCATGGCGGTGCCTGTATTCTCAAAAATGGTACGGTACTTTCTTTCCGATTCCGCCAGGGCCGATCTGGCATGGGCAAGTTTTTCACTCAAAGCCACCGTTAAGGCCGAAATGACCAGCATCATCAAAGCCCTGAGATAATCGTTGGTTGTGGGACGATGACCGATCGCCATATGTTGGCCGAATGTCAGTACGAGGATCAGAAGCGTTGTCACCACAAGGCCTCGTCTGCGCCACCAGACGCACGCCAAAATGATCGGAATGTAGAAGAAATGGGTGAACAGTACTCCTGTTCCAAGAACCTTTCGGAAATAATAGGTGAGAATGCAGGCGGCGACCAGTAAGGCCGATATGATCGGCAATCGTGATTTCGAATCATCCAGCATATTCATCGACTCGTCAAAAAACGGACTTAGTTCGTGTCAATCATGTCGAAGTACGATTCATTTGGACGTGTCCAATAGCTGATCGCCTTAACCGAGCAAAAAATGTACCAGATCGCACACGGGACGGATTGACGCCAATAAAGCGCGCAAGTAGCCTGTTGCCTGGAACAAAGACACGCGTCCCGGCGGATGGAAAAGCCAATAAATTCGGTTTGTTTCACCTTCCGAGTAAGAATGCCCTATTGGAGGCCCCCGGCATTCGGGAGAGCCCGAAGATGGATGTACTCGGCGCAATCGTTCGACAGTAATCAACGCAGGGTGTCAAGGTTCTTCTAAGATTCGAAAGAAGCTTGACACTTCCCGTGCAAGAAAAGTGGTCGGGCCGGACAGGGGCGTGAGAATTTGAACCATTTCTGTATTGTTTTGAGTAAGAGGACGTGGGATACGCTTATGGACCGGCTTCAGGCGAACACCGTTTCCATACAACAAGGACGTGTTCCGTGCCGGGGTGCGCACGGTGCTGGAACGTCGGTCTATTTACGAGACCCGGAAGGCAACCCGATCGAGGCGAGGCATTACAAAGGTCAAAATAGTCCGGAGAGATGCTTCAGTGGGTCATAGACAGAAATAGGAAGAATGGTGTAGGGACATTCCGGAAGTTCTATACCCGGGCCATGATGAAAGCATAGCAGAGTGTTGAAAAAGCCCGGATACCTGGGGACCTGCGGCGCAATTCGACTCAGCGCTTGCACTCTTCGGAACGGAGCCCGGAGGAACCATGATGAAAAAGACGCTTCTCACCCTAGTGATCCTAGGACTGATTTCAGGACTCTCCGCATGCGGTTCCGATACGACCCCTGCGTCTGAACCGACGGAAGTGAGCTTTCCGCAGTCCGTGGCGTCAGGGGACCCGCGCGCTCACAGCGTTGTCGTGTGGACACGGGTTTTGGACACCGGCCTGCCGGATCGGGACCTTGCGGTGACCCTCACTGTGGCTGCGGATGAACACATGGCGGACGTGGTTCAGATCCGGGGCTTGGTTGCCAAAGCGGAGTACGACCACTGCGTCAAAGTGAGCGTATCGGGCCTTTCTCCCGGCGCCTTCTACTACTATCGCTTCACCAGCAACGGGGTCTCCTCGAAGATCGGAAGGACCAAGACCGCTCCCGAGCCCGACGCGGACGTGCCGGTGCGGTGGGCCTTATTTTCGTGCCAGGACTACGTGCACCGGTACTACAACAGCTTCACGCATTTGCTGCACACGTACGATAGCCCGTCCAACGATCTGGATTTCCTGGTACATTCCGGTGACTATGTGTACGAGAGCACGCCCGCCTCTTCTTTGGACACGACCGAGGGAGCGCGCGTGGTTCGATTCGAGGACCCGGAAGGAGCCGTCGTGCTGGAGGAAACGGATGGCACGCTGCTGGCCGCCGCGACCCTCTCCAACTACCGCGATCTGTACAAGACCTATCGTTCCGATCCCATGTTGCAACGCATACACGAGCGGTTCCCCATGGTCGTGATCTGGGACGACCACGAGTTCTCCAACGACAGTTGGCAGGACACGGCCACGTATTTCGGCGGCCGCGTGGACGGGCGGGATCTGCAGAGGAAAAGAGCGTCCGAGAGGGCCTTTTTCGAGTATGTGCCCTGCGAGATCGGCCTGAACGGGCAGGGAGATCTCGAGATCACGGAAGAGATCCTCTATCCCAACACGCGCATATACAGGAGCTTTCGCTTCGGCGCGCACCTCGATCTGGTTTTGACGGACTACAGGACCTATCGTCCCGATCACCTCATTCCGGAGGACGCATTTCCGGGTACGGTGGTCATGGACAACGCAGCATGCCGAGCGGCCCTTGGCGACGCGTACGCGGAGTACGAACCGCTTCTGGACTCGTACGTTTCCATTGATGCCGAGGGGTTCGAAGACACCAAGGCGGTCCTGGTGTCCATTGTGGCCATGCGCTATGATCAGGAGAATCCATACCTGTCCGGAGAACAGGCCGCGGCCAAAGCCCGGGAAGTGGTGGCGGGGGACCTGAACGCACGGTACATCAATTCGGTGTTCGAATCGGAGGGATTCCCCGCGCCTTTGGACTCGGGCGCCCTGTCGTCGCTGCCTCGCGGCGTGGCTTTCTATACGCTGGGCAAGCGAAGCCTCTACTCGGATATAGGATCCCGATACGGTATCTTTCAGGACGTGTTTGAGCTATATGCCACTTATCTTCGAAGCATAGACCCGAGCGCGGACGATGTGTTCGGCGCGGCCCAGGAAGCCTGGCTCAGGAGCGTATTGGACACCAGCACGGCCACGTGGAAGGCGGTTACCAGTTCGACCTCCCTGGCGCCCCTGGTGGCGGACTTTAGCATCGGGCTCATTCAACCCTTCCTTCCGCCGGACTTCCCGGAGGACTTCAAGGCCCGCATCCTCATTAACGCGGACCAATGGGACGGGTTTCCTGTGAAGAAACAGGACATTCTGAACTATCTGAGCACGGTGCCCGGCCTGGTGCTTCTATCCGGGGACATCCATGCGTCCTTTGTGACGGATCACGGGGATCGAGGGCCGTACAGGGTACACGAGTTCACCGGGCCGGCGGTGTCTTCGGGAACATTCCAGGATTTCGCCGGACGCACCATCGGCGATCTCGGATTCGAGGCGCCGGAGGATTCCATCGCTCTCTTGGGATCCCTGTTAGGGCTCTCCGCGGTGACCAATCCTTTCACCCGGCCGTCGGCGCTCCTTTGGGCTAATCTTGTGGATAACGGCTACGTAGTACTCGAAGCCGGTCCGGACGCTCTGGAAGCCACGTACCATGTGGTTCCCACCGAGTTCGTGCGGGAAAGCTTCTACGAGGACTTCTTCTCGCTGGCGCCCCTTTTCACGGATAGGGTGTTCCGTATTCAAGACGGCATTCTGACGGAAGGTTCCTAAAAAGGTATTTGTCTACGGGACATCAAGTTAGGCGGATCCATTGTGCACCGAGGGAGCTCTTCAATAATGAACTCATTTGAATTGAGGATGAACGATTCCGTCATTGCCAGGGCCGGACTGAACGGATCGAGTAATAAATAGGCTACCGAAGCTTGCGGGCCTGTTTGACATTCGTGCCTCCCGAGAAGAAGATACGGGGTCAAACGGCGCGATTTTGGCGCGACAGAGACTCCGAGGAAGTAAGGAATGAGGAAGTATGTCAACCCGAAGGGGGAAGGGCGATGTCTCCGCTGAGAGTGAGGGTTGTAAGAATGAGGTGTCTATTGTTCGCTGTTTTTCTCTCGTCGATTGCGGGGTGCCAGGGCCCCGGGATCGAGAGCCCCCGTGAACAGAGCCTTCTGGGGCCGCAATCCGTCCGGGCAAGGGGAGAACAGCGCGTCCTCATGGTGGCGGTCAGCTTCCCGGACGTCGAGCCGGCGCTCTCTCTCGATCAGATAAAACAGAAAGCCGTGGCGGGTCTGAGCCGATACGTATCGGAACAGTCCTACGGCCTGACCTGGGTAAATGCCGACTTCAGAGGACGGGTCATGCTCCCCGACCCGATCTCGGCATACAAAATAAGTCCCTACAACTTCCAGGTTGACAGGACAAGAGTAAGGAAACTCGCCGAGGACACCATGACGGCCCTTGAGAAAGATGTGGATTTTTCAAACTACGAGCACATGCTCATTATCCCCTGTGCCCTCACACAGCCCGGAAAAGGCTATGGCATGATCTGTTATTGCGCCAATCCGGGCATGTTGTCCGGCGTTCGAGGGGACGTTGCTTACGTCAAACTGGAATCCAAGAACAAGAAAGCGTTTCAGGGCGGAGTGTTCGTCGGAACCGAGAACGCACATTTGGGCATGTTCGCCCATGATTTCTTCCACGCGCTCGGAGGGATTGACGGAAAACGACGGCTTGTCCCCTGACTGTACGACTTCGAGCGTCAGTCTGACGCTTCGCACCTTCCCAGCTTCGAACATCACGCCATCTACATGGGCCCTTGGGACATCATGTCCCAGCACCTGGTTGACAGAAAGGAGCCGCCTCCCGGCATCTCTTCCTTTACCAAAATCAGATTGGGCTGGATCTCCCCCGAGCAGGCGGTCTTGGTCCAACCCGGCGATACCCGATACGCCTTTCTGTCTCCGCTGGCCAAGAAGGGCGGTACCCTTGTCGTTAAGATTCCGCTTCCGCAAGGCCGCTATTACCTGGTGGAAAACCGTCAAACCCTGGGCTTCGATCGCATGTTGCCGGATTCGGGCATACTGGTCCTGAAGGTCGATCCCGAGGTCCGGGAAGGTTCCGGCACCGTCAGAGTGATGAATGCCGATCCGCGCTTCGCCGACTTCTCGCATGCCACCTTCAGGCCGGACAAGGAGAACCGGTCCCTTTTTCTTGACAGCGGGAGCAATGTGGCCGTCATTCCTCTCTGGGCCGAAGGGGGGAACCATGGCGTGCTCGTTACCACCCCGGACAAGAGCCGGAGTGCGGTGCAGGCGGCCATGGCGATACAGAGGCTATTGAAGCGGTTTCCCGAGCCCAGGAATGAAAAGCAAGACATGGCCGTGCGGGAAGCCGTGGCTTCCTTTAAGCGCCTCGACTTCAACGCAAGCAGTCAGAAAGCCCGAGAGTTGCCGGATTAATGCCGGAGACTCGACTTGGCATGTGGGTTTCGTTCCTTGCCCAAACAGCCCGGCATGGCTTGATATGAATTTGTTGGCAGCGTCCCCGGGAATCAAACTGTTACTAAGAATTACCGGGGACTCTTCGCGTCGATTCGCAATGTGAGATTCCAGTTCCTGCCGGCTTTTCGCTCGACAAGATCGGGTTGGCCATCGCTCTCGCCCTAAGCCTGCAAGTGGTTACCGCGACGTTGATCGGAGCCCTCCTGCCCCTGGGTGCGGCCAGGATGAAATGGGACCCCGCCGTGGTGGCCAGCCCGGCCCTCACCACCATTGTGGATATCACCGGATTGCTGATCTATTTCACGACCGCCAAGATCCTGCTGGGGATTTGAACACGAGGAACCCGGGCATGAACGATGACCCGTTCGTCCTCTACATCGATAGGACGGGATGCGATGGGTTGGAAGTTGCCTTGCTTGATCGACTGAATCTACGGCCGGAGGATCAGCCAACCCGGCATCGGTTGCGGGGAGGGTTGCCGCAGGATGAAAACGACGACTGGAGTGCCGCCTGAAGCATTTGCGCCACCCGACCCTCGACAAAGGGGACGCTGTTCAATTACGCACTCATTTCAGTTCACTAGCGGGATGGGCTGTGATAGAATAAATAAAATTTCGCCCAGGGGGAATTTTCTTTGTGATTACTTGATAGGCACAAGAAAACCAAAAAAACATTTCTATTTTTACAAATTTCTACGATGTGCGGCGCGACGGAACGGATCTCCGTTGCACCGGCCGAGCCGCTTCGGGCTCCACTCGGCCTGACCTGCGGTCTCGGCGCCCAAGCATCGTACAGCTCCAAAACAGTACAGCTCAAACTCAAGCAAGAGTGGCGCCGAATCCGGGCGCCACCTCCTCCAACTCGAAGGGTCATAATGGAAGCAGCGTCTGTGGTTCGGAGAAATTATGCAGGCTTCTTATTCGGCGTAGCCGTCGTCACGGGCCTGTACCTTGCCAGCCTATACAGCTACCTCCTTTTTCACAGCCTGGCTGAACTTTTCAGTGTCGTAGTTGCTGCCGGCATTTTTATGATTGCCTGGAACTCTCGCGGATTATACCAAAACAACTATCTTCAATTTATTAGTATAGCCTATCTATTTGTCGCTGCTTTGGATCTGGTGCATACCCTAGCCTATAAGGGAATGGGCGTATTCCCGGAATACGGCTCCAACTTGCCGACGCAGCTCTGGATCGGCACGAAGTTTATCCAGGCTATTTCGCTCGTAATAGCGCCTTTTCTCTTCAATCGAAAACTGAAGACCGGATTTATATTTTTTGCTTTCGCTTTGGCAACAAGCCTTCTACTGGCATCTATTTTTTACTGGAACATTTTTCCGAAATGCTTCGACGAACAAACAGGATTGACCACTTTCAAGAAGACGAGCGAGTATATAATATCTATACTTCTGATAATTTCTGCGATATTGCTGATCCGAAAGAAAGGAGAATTCGATCCGGAAGTATTGAAGTTGTTGGTCACATCCATCATATTGACCGTGCTTTCCGAGCTGTTCTTTACATTTTACATACATGTCTATGGGTTATCGAATTTGATCGGGCACTTTCTGGCGATTGCCGCCTTCTATCTCATCTACAAGGGCCTCATCAAGATAGGCCTGGAAGAACCCACCAAGGTCCTATTCAGAAACCTGAAACTGAGCGAAGAGAAGCTCAGGCAAGCGCGTGGGGATTTGGAAATCCGTGTGGAAGAGCGCACGGCCGAGCTGAAAAAGATGAATGAAGAGTTGGGACTCGAAATCGAAAAACGCAAAGAAATGGAAGAGAATTTGAGGGACGTTTCGAACCGGCTCCTGAAAGCCCAGGAGGCCGAAAGAAGAAGTTTGGCCCTCGATCTTCATGACAGTATCGGCGGCAGCCTTTTGGGAATCAAAATGGCGTTGGAGCAAAAGATCGATGCCATCCAGCAGGAAAAGGCGTTTGCGGACAGCATAACCTTGGAGGAGATCCTGGACCTGGTGAAAACCAGCATGATAGAAACCGGTCGGATTCAGCACAATCTGAGGCCCTCGCTTCTCGATCATTTAGGCTTGAATGCCGCTCTTCGCTCTCTCTGCCGGGAGTTTGACAACACGCACAGGGATATCAAAACCGAGTGTACTCTGGAGGTCAAAGAAAAGGACGTGCCGGAAGATCTGAAAATCATTGTGTACAGGATATCACAGGAAGCACTCAACAACGTGGCCAAGCACAGCGGTGCGGAACACGTGAGCCTCTCCTTGATTCAAGAAAATGATGAAATCCGATTGACGATTTTGGACGACGGCTGCGGTTTCGATACGCAGGAGGCGATCGAACGGGGAAGAAACAACCAGCGTATGGGGCTTGCCAGCATGGGGGAGCGATGTGAACTCTCGAGGGGATCCTTTTCGATCGATTCCAGGAAAAATGGAGGGACTAGGATTCGGGCAAGTTGGTTGAGGGAGACATGCGAATGCTCCATGCGGTACGCTGAATCGGACTGAACGCCGTTTTCAAAAACAGAGATTTCCCATGCTTGGAGCTGTTTCACGTCTTGTTTTGTATACGGGCTTGGTTTCTCTGCCGGTGGTCCTGGCAGCGTTGCTCGATGTGGAACCCAAGAGGTTTGCATCCGAGCTCGGCAAACATTGCGCGCTCATGGCATTCGTGATCCTCATTCTCCAGTTCGTCATGGCGGCCAGGATACAATGGATTGAAAGGGCATTTGGTTTTGATATCCTGATCCGGTTCCACAAGCGTATGGCCGTGTTCGCGGGGTTTCTTCTGTTGGCTCATCCCCTGCTCCTGGCTGCCGGGGGAGGAGGATGGCGCCTCCTCGTAGGACTCGACCTCCCGTGGGTTATCTGGCTCGGCAAGGCGACCCTCCTGATTCTGCTCCTCAATATCTGTCTGAGCAGCTTTCAGAGATCGTTCGGAGTCAAATTTGAGAAGTGGCGACTGGGTCACGACATCGGAGGCCCGTTGATCATCGCCATGGCGTTCACCCAGAGCTGGGTGGTGGGGCACGATCTGAGGCCGGCCGGCATGAAGGCGCTGTGGGTCGTCGCTTTGGTCTCGGCGATCTGTCTGTTCGTCTATCATGTGCTGGTTCGACCTCGGCGCCTCAAGCGTCAAGCCTACCGAGTGATCGACGTTCAACCGGAAACCGAGGATGTCTGGACCGTCAGGATGAGCCCGCCCGAAGGCCGGCCCATCTATCGTTACCTTCCCGGTCAGTTTCATTTCGTTACCTTTTACCGCAATAGAAATCTGCCCGTGGAAGAGCATCATTGGACCATCTCCTCTTCTCCGACGGAAGAGGATTATGTGAGTTCGACCATCAAGGCTTCAGGCGATTTTACGTCGACCATGGGCCGGACGAAAGTCGGCGATAGAGCGGCCGTTCACGGAGCATTCGGCCGGTTTTCCTACGTGCTGCATCCGGAAGAGAATGACCTCGTGTTCGTGGCGGGCGGAATAGGTATCACTCCCCTGATGAGTATGCTGCGTCACATGCGTGACACGCAGGATACCCGTTCCGTGCTGCTTGTGTATGCAAACAGAGAAAAAAGCCGAATCGTCTTCCGAAAAGAGCTTTCAGAAATCGAGGCCGGCGGACATCCTCGACTCAAGGTCGTTCATGTACTCAGCAGACCAAACGAAGGATGGCAGGGGGAGACCGGTCATGTCGATGGGGAAAAAATCGAGCGGCTGTGCGGTGAAGACCTGGGTGAGAAAACGTTTTATGTGTGCGGTCCGCCGCCGATGCTGAAAGCGGTCGTCGCCGCTCTTAAGAACATGCATGTCCGGGATAAACGAATTCGAGTCGAGATCTTTTCTTTCTTGGAATAGGGAGGACGGCCATTATGAGGAAAACCCACCTGAATCAGGCTTCCGTTGCGGTGTGGGTCACGCTTGTCTGCGTGGCGGTCTTGTTCGCCCTGGTGCGATCCTTTGCCATGCATCCGGACGATCCGGCGGCCAAGCAAGGCTCGCAATTGTTTGCAAGCGAAGGATGCGCGCATTGTCATGTTACCGACAGCGAAGAAGCCAAGATCGGTCCCGGCCTGAAAGGTCTCTTTAAGCGGGACACGCTGCCGGCGAGCGGTAGAGAGGCGACGGAAGAGAATGTAACAAAGCAGCTCAAAACGCCATACAAGAACATGCCTTCTTATGCCGATCGTCTTAACGACGAAGAAAGGGACCAGTTGATTGCCTATCTCGGAACCCTGTGACACGATCTGTGTCTTGAGAGGAGTCGCACCCATGCGTGTTCCAATGATCGTCCGATTCCCCCACGATGCCTTCAATGCCGCCGTTGCGGACGGGTGTGCGGGAAAGAAAACAAAAGGGAATAGGCCGATCGAAGCCTGTTCGAGAGCGGCGGAACCCTAAAGCCGATGCAACACGCGGATGACCGCCTCAATTTCGCCTCAAGCCTTCCACTAGACAGCGTGCCCCGCCCCGTTTCCTCGGATGTTCAACGGCGCTCATTCCAGTAAACGAAACACGGCGGCCCGCCCCCCAAGTCCCGTAGCAACTCACGCAACAACGTCGGCATGCCCGTTGAGCGGCATAAATGGATTGCTCAAAAATTGAGCAACCTGCGGAGGGCTGCTGCTCAATTTTGGGGCAATATGCAGGAATCCGTCTCGGCCCACAAATGAAGAATCCAAGTAAAATTAATCGGATACTGCAAATGGCACACAAACTGCACTTGGTTTCTACTGCGAAAAGCTACAATCCTTCGCGAGTTTCACGCATGTAGCGCTTGTCCATTCCGGCGCCTCATGACGGATTCCCGCTAGGGGCGGCCTGCAATCCGCGGACCGGCATTGGAGGATTATCAGACTCGGCCTTCACTACCGTCCACCGGCGTCGAGGTTCCGATCCGATCTAATGTGAACTCGGCGAGAGGCGCGGAGCGCTCCTGTATTTTGTTTTTGGGCCAACTTTTGATATACTGGCAAACCTCGGCCTCTCCGGTTTCCACCTCTCCGGGTTGAGTTCGGGGCGCGCGGCGCCTTCAAGGCGTTTGCCGGTCATTGAAGAATTCATCGGGTACTATCGACCGGGACTGGTTTCAGGCATAGATGCAGAATGTTCAACTCGGCTCGATCCCGGAAACACAGGTGATGATCATGCTCAAAAAGCCGACCTACGAAGAACTGGAAAAAAGAGTTCAAGAATTGGAATCAGCCGAACTCGAGCGTGGGCTCATTGAAAAGGAACATCTGATGGTTCTCGAGGTCCTTCAGCTGATCAATGAGACTGAAAGGCTGGATGATTTGTTGGGGAGCATCCTGCACCGTCTGAAGCATTGGTCGGGGTGTGAGGCTGTGGCTATACGACTCAAGGATGGGCCGGATTTTCCATATTTCGTGACTTCGGGATTTCCGGATGAGTTTGTTAAGATGGAGAGGTATCTCTGCTCGTATAAAGAGGATGGTGAAGTCGAGCGCGACAGAGACGGCAACCCCCTTCTGGAGTGTATGTGCGGTAATATTCTTTGCGGAAGATTTGATCCCTCCAAAAACTTTTTCACCGCAGACGGCAGTTTCTGGAGCAATTGCACGACCAGACTACTTGCAACTACAACCGATGCCGACCGCCAGGCGCGCACCCGCAACCGGTGTAACAGTTCGGGCTACGAATCCGTCGCCCTTATCCCTTTGCGTTCCGCCGGGGAGACCTTCGGACTGATACAACTCAACGATCATCGCGAAGGACGCTTCTCGCCGGATCTGATTGCCATGTATCGCAGGGTCGCAGACTCTATCGCCGGCTTCCTGGCAAAAAGACAGGCCCAGGAAGCGCTCCGGAAAAGCGAAATGCACTTGCGCATACTGATCGATACACTGCCCGATCTGGTCTGGTTGAAGGACCCGGATGGGGTATATCTGTCCTGTAATGCGAGGTTTGAGCGTTTCTTCGGCGCTCGAGAAGCCGAGATCGTCGGCAAGACGGATTATGACTTCGTGGACAAGGAGCTGGCGGATTTCTTCAGGGAAAAAGATCGAGCGGCCATGGCTGCGGGCAAGCCATGTGTAAACGAAGAAGAGATTACGTTCCCGGACGACGGGCACCATGAATTATTGGAAACCATTAAAGCGCCCATCTACGACCGTGAAGGACGGATAGCCGGCGTTTTGGGTATTGCCCGCGACATCACGCCACGCAAGCAGGCTGAGCTGATGTTGAAGGAGAGTGAAGCACAACTGAGGTTGCTCATCAAGCATACGCCGGCCGCCATAGCCATGTTCGACCGCGAGATGCGCTACCTCGCCGTCAGCAGCCGATGGATTTCAGACTATCGTCTTGGAAACCGGGACATCATCGGCCGATCCCACTACGAGGTCTTTCCGGAGATTCCGGATCACTGGAAAGAGGTGCATCGCCGGGGGATGAACGGTGAGGTTTCACGAGTGGATGAGGAATGTTTCAAGAGGATGGACGGAACCATCCAATGGCTGCTGTGGGAAGTCCGTCCCTGGTACAAGTCTGACAACTCGGTGGGAGGAATCGTGATCCTGACCGAGGACATCACCAATCGTAAGCAGGCGGAGGCGGCGCGGAATAAGCTACACGATCTGCTGGTGCAAGCCCGGAAAATGGAATCGGTGGGTCGATTGGCAGGGGGGGTGGCGCATGATCTGAACAATCTGCTTTCCCCCATCCTCGGCTACAGCGATATGTTGTTGGAAGATCTGGGTCGCAACGATAACCGGCGCGAATCGGTGAACGAAATTCTTAATGCGGGAAACCGTGCCCGGGACCTTGTGCGCCAGCTGCTCGCCTTCAGCCGCAAGCAGACCTTGGAATTCAAAGCGGTGGATATCAACGAGACCATTGAAGGTTTCCGGAGCCTGTTGCGGCGCACGATCCCCGAAGATATCGTGATCAAGATTGTTTCTTTACCCGGTGTCCTGCCTGTCATGGCGGATGTCGGACAGATGGAACAGGTGATCATGAATCTTGCCGTCAATGCAGCCGACGCCATGCGGGACGGCGGCGCGCTGACCATTGAAACTACCATTACCGACCTGGACGAATCATACGCGGAAACGCATCCGGACGTGTCGCCGGGGCAGTATGTCATGCTGGCCATCAGCGACACCGGACATGGTATGGATGAAGAGACACGAAAGCAGATTTTCGAGCCGTTTTTTTCCACGAAAGGGGAGCGAGGCACCGGCCTGGGCCTTGCCACGGTCTACGGCATTGTCAAACAACACGCAGGCAACATCTGGGTCTACAGCGAACCCGGCAATGGGACAACCTTCAAAATCTACCTGCCCATTGCCGGAAAAGCGCCTGCTAAAGAAGATACGGATAAGAAAGCGGCTACGGACTTAAAAGGTTCCGAAACCATTCTATTGGTGGAGGATAATGAACAGGTCCGCCGGTTGGCGGAGACCGTATTAACGCGGCGGGGATACACGATCATTTCTGCGCAAAGCAGCGAGGAAGCGCAGGGGACATTGGCATTGCACCATGGTCCGTTGCACTTGCTGTTGACCGACGTGGTCATGCCCGGACTGAACGGCAGGGAACTGTACGAGAAACTATCTTCCGAACAGCCCTCTTTGAAGGTGCTGTACATGTCCGGATACACTGACAACGTCATCGCTCATCGCGGTGTACTGGACGAAGGGGTTCACTTCATCCAGAAGCCTTTTTCAAACCAAACGTTGGCTGAAAAGGTCCGTAAGGCATTGGATGAAGCCTGACAGCGCGTTGAGAGAGCCGCAGTCAGTTGTGTTTCAGGTCCCTTGATATGGAAAGAAAGCAAGGGATCTCGGCCATCAAGGAAAGGAGTCAAATGGAGTTCACGCTGACCGGATATTCAGATCTTTCCGGGGGGCAGTCGGCCCGTCTTTCAAAAAAGATTACCCAGGAAGACGTTGACCGTTTCATCGCCATCACCTCGGACACCAATCCCCTTCACGTTGACGAGGACTACGCGAGCCGCACCTTTTTCAAACAGCGGGTGGTCCATGGAATGCTCACGGCATCGCTTTTTTCCACCCTGGTGGGCATGTACCTGCCCGGTATCGGAGCTATTTACCGTTCGCAGACCATCGAGTTCGTCAAGCCGGTGTATATCGGCGATACGGTCACGGCCCATATGACCATCACAAGAATCGACCCGAAGCATGAAATCATCGAGTTGCACGGTGTTATCGAGAATCAACAGGGAGAAATCGTGGTCAAGGGGATCGCAACCGCGAGTCTGATCCGTGGACTGATCTAGAAGGCGAAAAAATACTGGACGTCGGACGCCGGACGCCGGACGCCGGATGGGTCGGGCGTATCGTCCATCCCGTGTTGGAACCAGTCAGGCAAGAGAAGGTGCATGAAAGCGGTATCCGTGTCCTTCTCATCTCCCGTCGGCTAATACGGAAGAGGGCAATACACGGTAAATTTCCACTTGGTGCCGGTTCCACCCGCGCAGTTGGGTTCCACGAAAACCTCCACCTGTGTCGAACTTCCCGAATACAGTACCTGGGTGCTCCGATTGCCGTTGGTGCCGACGCACCCGGAATCGAACTTTTTCTTGCCTTCGTACCAAATGGTGATTCGATCTTCCTGATCGTAGGTCTCGTAGTCGAACCAGAATTTCCCCGACGGCCGGCCCAGGTCGATCCAGTGTTCCTCCGCGGCGTCTCCACCTTCCTCGACATGCGTTCCGCAGGGTTTCTTCAAGTCCAAGTAGATGGAACTGCTCAAGGTATTGCTGGCGTGCCCCGCCGAATCCTTCACGTATACGTCGATATAGTGGATGCCGGGAGTCGACGGCTCGACAAATCGATAGACCTCCTGGAAGCGGCCCGAGCCTCCGGCCGGGTAGGACAACGACGAGGCGCCTAGGCCTATATGGTGCGTCACCACATCATCCACGCCGTCGGGATCGTCGTAATAGTAGCTGATAATGAAGTCTTCATCATAGGAAGAAACCTGGGAGGGCGTTACCGACAGATTGGACACCGTGGGAGGCCGGTTGACCGGGACGGAGGCCGGATCGACGGTAACGGTGAGTTCGTTGCTCTTGACCTCCCGTCCGTACATATCCTTAACCTCGGCCCACGCCTTATAGACGCCGTCCGATGTAAACGTCTGCTGGTTATACACCGCGCACCCGGACCGCTGGTCTCCCACCACAAACGTACAGGTGTCCTTGATGTTTTTCGGATCGTTTACAACGACCTGAAACGTTACATCCAGCGGAGCCTTGCCGGAAAGCGGGCCGCCCGAAAGCGATACGGAGATGGGATTCTTTACGCGCGCGACCGCGTAGTCATATTCCAGCGACTCGAAGTCCGGCAAGCCGTTGGGATTTCGGTCATACGCATGGTAAAAGACATACGTTCCCACGGGCAAGCCTTGAACGTTCAGTCTTAACACCTCTTCCGTAACCCAATCCGGCGTGGCATTGAACACGGTATAGGATTCACCCACGATCCCCAGGGACCATGAATGCTCCGGACCGCTGTGCGAAAACCAACCCATGGGCGCGTTCATGGGGGTATTGACCACAATAAACCGGTCGCCCCCGCCGCTTATGGTTTCAAAGAACCGATAGCTGATCCGCACTTCCAGTTCGCCGGAAACGTCGGTATCGGAAACCCAGTAGGAGCCGTCCCCTTTGACCTGTATCGTGTAGCCGATCTTGTTGTCCGACAGCGGAAGAAATGTATTACCCTCCTCAACTCTCGTGAGCTTTGGAACCCTGGGGAAGGGAGGGAACGCTCGACCGGTTTCGCGGGCCGGATCCGCTTGGTTCGCCGAATCGGATCCGCACGGCGCATTCGATTCCTCGAAAAGACCGGTTTCCAGGGCGCCGAAAGGAAACTCCGGGCCTTCCGACCGGCAGATCGAACCGGCCAAGGAAATCCCGACGAAAAGGAGACAAACGACGGACCATAGCTTGAAACGCATGCGAGTCATGGTATCGCCTCCTTGCTGTCGATTCGGAATCCATCGCCAAAGAAAACCATGCCTGGGCCTCCCGAGGTAAGTCGAAGACGGTTTTCGTGATGGATGTAAGTGTTGCGGAAAAGCCTTTTTCGGTGACGCATCAAAGAAATTCTAACGCCGATCGTGGATTTGACCCATCTGTCATTGTGCGAATCAGGAGCGCCCGGCCGCCTCTTTCAATTTTTCCGCGATCCACATTTTGATGAGGGATTGTCGGGGTACTCCGAGGCGCCTGGCTTCCTTATCCAGGTTCTGAATCATCCATAAGGGAAAATCCACATTGACCCGTTTCTGTTCCTGCCCCGGTCTTGTGGCTTTTGAAAGATCGAGAAACCCGGTAATGTCCTCCCCGGCATCAAATTTCTTGTCCAGGTCTTTAGCTTTCATAGATCCTGATTTCCTCTTTGCGGGATCGACGCGCGGAAATAATCCTGACTCTCTCTTTCCGGCACGTGATGATGATGGACCAGTATGAACCGGAAATTTTACCGATTATGAGGAACCTATCTTCATCCATGGTTTTCGCCGGGATTTCGATTCGATCCGGATCATTCCACAAAGCTTGTGCTTCAACAAAGTCAATCCCGTGTTTCCTCTTGTTGCTCAGGCTCTTTCGATGATCGAATTCGAATTGCATTTCAGTATAAATTTTATACCCATGATATACCTGAAGTCAACTTGCCCGCGAGGATAATCGCGAAAATCGCCGTATCTGTTCAGGGGTTGCTTAGGGAACCCTTCTGAAGAAGGGTTCCCCAAACCCCTCCCAAGACTCTTAAACAAGGGTCATTCCGGCTTACGCCGGAAAGACCCCTGGACTTTGGCCCTTTGTGATACTGGTTGGTGCATGGTTAGTAAGAATTACCTAATTAATTGCATATAATACAGCGGATTCGAGATTGGGTCTGGTATTTTTATGAGTTCGGTCCGCGGTACGTTTGTCAACGAAGTG